>LVBN01000047.1 GCA_001603165.1 Spirochaetales bacterium Spiro_12 | reverse complement strand
AAAGCCATCAAGGACGTGCCTGAATTGAATCAGGCCGGCGCGGGCATCGCGGTGAGAATCGCCGCGGAGGAGTTTTTCCTGCTGGGAAAAAATCCGGAGTGACTTCAGGGGGCTTCAGCCGCGGCGCTCTGTGCTCAATACCCTAGCCCCGGCGCCCTGTATTCTATATCCCCCGGCGTCCCACCTAAGCACTTTTGACAATATCATCCTTGCCTACAGATGAAATCCCTGGGCCGCCGATTCATTCGCCAGATAAATACCGTAGCCCCGCTCGTCGTAGGGATAATCCCAGGCTCCCTGCCTGTGGATCAGCGTGCCGCCGAAACCGCTTTTGAACCTGTACAAGCCGTACAGGGGATGCTCCGGATCGGGCCGGGGCGCTATGCCGAAAAGGTCGTAGCTGGTGCAGCCCTTTTTTCTCGCCCTCTTGATCGCCTCCCATTGAAGCGCATAGGGAGCCATGAGATTGCGCTCCTCCCCGGAGGAGGCGCCATAGAGGTAGGTGGCTCTGTCTGCCGAACTGGAAAGGAACATCGCCGCCAGCGGCTTGCCGTTTTTCTCGGCTATGAGCAGCCCAGCCCCGGCGTCCGATCTTCCCATGCTCAAAAGCGATTCGAAATAGCGCGGGCTGTGGGCTACAATGCCATTGCGCCGTGCGGTCTGATCGTACAGTTTTTGCCATGTGCCCAGATCTTTTTCGCTCCCCTCCCGCACCCGTACGCCCCGCCGGGAGGATAGGCCGATATTGTACCGGGTCTTGGGGCGCATACGGCCAAGGATACTCTCCTCTTCGCCGCCCAGGTCCAGGGTTATGGTGTCGGGGGGAAGAATGTCCGTCGGGGCCTTTCGCAGGCCCACGTCCGACACGCCCCAGTTCATTCGCAGCTCCCTGAGCCTGGTTTCGGGAGGACCTCGCCAGTATCCATCCTCGTCGTAGCTGTCCTCTTCTTCCGCATAGGGGGAGATCCAGGGGAGGTCCCAGCGGATGAAAAGGCAGGAGGGGCCCAAAAAAGTTTTAAGTTCCGTGGAGAGAGCGGCGAGGTACTCGCCTCTCCTGTCGCTGTCAGGGAGTTTTTCAGGGCCAAAGGGTGAGTATGCTATTGTACTGCCGCCACCCACCTGACGGACCAGGATGAGCACATCGCCGGCGGGCGCCTTGTCGGCTTCTATGTCGAAAGCCAGAGCCTCCCAGCCCAGGCGGCTCTTCAGGCCGCTCCAAAAACTTGTCTGCTGGAGGAGGCGGGTGCTCATGAGCTTAGTCAGTGGCTTGGGGATTACCCGGACGTCCACGGGGCGTCTCCGAAACGTATTGTAAGCCCGGGCGCGCGAAAATTTACACTGCGCTCGGCGCCCGTTCCTCATTTATAAGATACGATATTACCGGAAAAAGTTAAAGGCCGGATAAAGCCTGGAGCCGGGCCGGGGTCTGACCCCAGTTGTTACGGCCTTCAGCCCCGCACGCCCACCCAGCGGATAACCTCCTTGAGGCCCGGCCGCTTGCCGGTCATGAGAATGCCCACCCGGAATATCTTGGCCGCCAGCAAGGCCATGCCCGCCACAGCCGCCGCGAGAAGTCCGAGGCAGGCAACGATCTGCCAGGCCGGCGGCTCGGACACGAGAATCCGTATCAGCATGACGATGGGACTCGTCATGGGAAAGATTGACAAGATCACAGAGATACCCGAATCGGGGTTGGAGGTAAGCGTGCCTATCATCACCAGGGGCACGATGAGGAATATAAGAAGCGGCCAGGCCATCTGCCCCAGATGCTGCTCGTCCTCGCTGGCGGCTCCCATGGCCGCATAGGCCGAAGAATAGAGAAAGAAGGCCAGGATGAAGAACACCACCAGCCAAGCCACGTTAGCCATCGAGAGCGCCGAGGGCATGGCTATATTGAACACGGGCCCCACGACAGCCCGCAGCACGAACACCATACCGATCCATATGGCGTACTGAAGAATTCCCGCCAGCCCCAGCCCCAGAATCTTTCCGAACATGAGCTCCCTGCTGGTCACGCTGGAAAGCATGATCTCCACCGTCTTGGATGTCTTCTCGGTCACCACCGAACGCCCGATCATCTGCCCGTAGAGGAGCACGGTCATGTAGATAATCATGACAAAAACCATGGCTGTCATGAGCACGCTGAAGTAGGACTCCACGCCGGCCTTCGTCTCTCCGCCCCCGGCTTCAAGCTTCACCACCTCGAAGGACGGACTTGCGAGCACCTTGGCAACCAGGGCCGGATCCAAGCCGCTTTCCGTGATTTTTATCTCCCTGGCCGAAGATTCCAGCGCCGCCTGAGCGGTGCCGTACAACGCCACTTCCGAGCCGCTCTTGGAATACCATACCGCCCCGCCGGTCTCCGGCCAGCCCTGCCCGACAGTCAGCAATCCCACCCTCTCGCCGTTCAGCACCGACTGCTTGGCCGTCGTTTCGTCGTCCACCGGCTCTACATCGATGTCCATGGCAGCGAAGGAAGCGCTCAACGTGCCACGCAAGGTCTCGGGCGCTTGGTAGACTGCTATTGGCTTACCCGCCGCAAAAGCCCCCGGATCCCTTGTCAGCAGGGAAGGCAGCACCGTGACTGCGAAAATGAGGAAGGGTCCCAGTATAGTCAGAATCACATAGGCCTTGTTGGCGGCGGTGAGTAGGAATTCGTGCCGTACGACGTGCCTAAGCTTGGTCATTGTTTGCCTCCACCGTGGGGGAATTTATCGAAACGTCGCCGGCCGGGGGGATTCCGCCGACATCCCCGTCGCCACTACCTGCCGCGAACCCGCCGATCTGGGTTATGAAAATCTTATGCAAGGAAGGAGCGACGGTTTCGAACCGCCGGATGCTCAGGCAGCCCGCCAAGGCCGCGTAGAGGAGGTCGGAGTCGACGCCGTCCTTGAGCTCCACCTCTACCCAGCGCGGATATTCGCTCACCGAAGCTACGAAGTCCAGGTGCTTGATAAAACCGGCATCCCCGTCGAACTCCAGCTGTACAGCGTTTCGCCCATAGCGCGTCTTTATTTCGGCCATGGTGCCGCTCAAGACTTCCCGACCCTTGTGCATCAACAAAATGCGTTCGCAAATCTTTTCGGCATGTTCCATGATATGGGTCGAAAAAAGTATCGTGGCGCCCTTCCCTTTAAGTTCCGTCATGACTTTTAGCAACTGATCCTGGGCCAGCGGGTCCAGGCCGGAAAAGGGCTCGTCGAAAAAGACCACCGAGGGGTTGTGCGCTATCGCCCCGACGAACTGGGCTTTCTGCGCCATACCCTTGGAAAGCTCGGATACTTTACGGTTTTTCCATTCCAAAAGATCAAAGCGGGCCAGCCAGGCGTCGATGGAAGCCCGGGCATCGGGCTTGGCCGCCCCTTTGATCACGGCCAGGTATTCCAGCACCTCCCCTAACTTAGCCTTTTTATATAAGCCTCGCTCCTCGGGCAGGTAGCCGATGCGCGACTTATCGGCCTCCGTCAATGGCTTCCCGTCGAAGAGAATGCGGCCTGAGTCCGGGGCGATGATATTCATGATCATGCGGATCGTTGTGGACTTGCCCGCGCCATTGGGCCCGATAAGACCGAAGATCTCCCCCGGCTTCGCTTGGAATGAAAGATCGGCGACAGCCTGTACGCTGGAGTACGATTTATGTACCTTCTCGACCCTGACCAAGAAACACCTCCTCGCCAAAATTCAGGTATTCACAGGCTCGAACTCATGACGATCGAAAGGGGAATAACTCCGATGATTGTTTCAATTAGTGATAAAAATATCGAATTATATTCCAATTGACAACTATACATCGTTACGATTCACCTATTATCCAGGCCCGCCGCGCATATTCGATCCGCCCCATGTTTCCCTGTATCCATTTTTGCTATACTTGTAACATGAACCCCGAAGCCGAGGCTCTTTTCGATCTCATACAGGAATCCCGGTACTGCATCGCCTTTACCGGCGCGGGGGTGTCCACCCTTTCGGGCATCCGGGATTTCAGGGGGAAAAACGGCCTGTACCAGGACCTGAACGCCGAAAAGATATTCGACATAGAGGTGTTTCGGGAGGATCCTTCCTTTTATTACCGGGCGACCAGGGATTTTATCTATAATCTCGACGAAAAAAAGCCCTCGGTGGTCCATCGCGTGCTCGCCACCCTGGAAGGCCGGGGCTTGCTCAAGGCGGTGATCACCCAGAATATCGATCTTTTGCACCAAAAAGCCGGCAGTAAAGTGGTTATCGAGGTCCACGGCTCGCCCCAGGCGCATCGCTGCCAGTCCTGCGGAACCACCATGGACTTCGCGAACGCGGCCGCCTTAGTCAAAGCCGGCGCCCTGCCCCGCTGCGGTCGCTGCGGCGGGGCGCTCAAGCCCGATATCACTTTTTTCGGTGAAAACCTGCCCTCCGAGGCCCTGAGAAAAGCCAGGGACGAGGCCTCCCAAGCCGACCTCATGCTCGTCCTCGGTTCCAGCCTTCTGGTCTATCCCGCGGCCTCCCTGCCCCACTACACCCTGGACTCCGGCGGCGATATCGTCGTCGTCAACGATATGCCCACCCATCTGGATCGAAGAGCCAAGCTCAAATTCAACGATCTGGGCCCGTTATTCGAGTATTTGGAATCGAGACTTATGGACAAAAATTCCGCTTGAAGCATCCACGTTTTTCTGTTACTTTAATTATGGAATCGGTCCCCCTAGGGGGCTCATCAATCAGCGGGAGGAAGCACCATGTCCGGTAGTGACGGCGGGGGTAGTAGCACCCCGTATCATAGTTGCCTCGACAAGTTGACTCGCTCGGCTCTTCCCGAAGATAACCGGTTCCGGCCCTTAGCCTAAACAAAGGACCCTATCCGGTTTCTCCGGGCAGCGCCGCTTAAGGAGAAACCGCCATGATACTGATCAGAACCCAGGGAACCCGGGGCTTAAGCCAGTGCGAACAGGTCGAAAAAGACTGCTGGATCGACGCCCGCAATGTAAGCAAGGAAGATTTGGCCAGACTCGAAAAAGAATTCGGCATAGCCGGCGAACTGCTGGCGGACATAATGGATATCGACGAGCAGGCCCGCATAGAAAAGGAGAACGAGTACACCGCCCTCATAATCAGGCTTCCGGTCTTCGACGACAGCTTCGAAGTATCTTTTTTCACCGTGCCGGTGGGCATTATCATTTTCCCGGATAAGATCATCACCATCTGCCAGCGTTCCAGCGACGTGCTCGACGATCTCACCGGCCATCGGGTCCGGGATTTGAGCATAACCAACAAGAGTTCCTTCGTGCTCCATCTCATGGGCAGAGCCGCCCTGAACTACCTGCGGGCGCTGAAGGAATTGAACAAAAAAACCGCCATAATCGAGCGGGAACTGCAGAAATCGGTGCGCAACAACGAGTTGGTCCAGCTGCTCACCATTCAGAAGTCCCTGGTGTTCTTCACCACCAGCCTCAAATCGAACGAGCTGCTGCTGGAAAAACTGCAGAAATCTCCCCTGATGCGCTTCGGCGAGGACGAGCAGGACCTTTTGGAGGACGTGCTCACCGACAACAAGCAGGCCATCGAAATGGCCAACATTTACTCATCCATACTCACCGGCACCATGGACGCGTTCGCCAGCGTAATATCCAACAACCTGAACATAGTTATGCGGCGTCTCACCATCATATCCATAGCGCTCATGATCCCGTCGATGGTGTCAGGCTTTTTCGGCATGAACGTTCCCCTGCCCTTCGACGACAATCCCTTTGTCTTCACGGGCATAATCGGGGTCAGCTTGCTCGCCTCGGTGATCGGCGCCTGGGTCCTGGGCGAGAAGAAAAAGAAAAAACTGAGCACCAAGGCTCTGCCCTACACCCAGAACATGATAGTGCACCGTTGACATCGCGCAACCATAAAGCTTGACTATCGCGCGCAATGCGGCGCGGCGCCCCGGAGGGATTCTCCGGGGCGCCGCGCCGCTCGAGTATACCCTTTATCCCTGCTTTTACAAATCGAAGGCCAACCCTGCCTGTACGCTCACCGTGGAAAGCTGGTCGTCCCCCGAAGGCACGCTGCCGGTAAGCATCGCGTATTGGGCGTAGGAATAGCGTCCCCGCGCCCAAAGCCAGGTATTGGAGCCGAGGTACAGGTACACCGATGCTTCGGGGCCCAGAATATAGCCCAATCCTGTATAGCTGACAGCCCCCGGTCCGGTCACATCCAGAATCGACAAGCCCAGTCTGGCCCCCAGATTGAGCCGCAGGGGATTCAGATTGAAGGAATACCCGAAGATCGCCATGCTGTTCATCAACATGTGAGACCCATCATCGTTGAAGTTCAGCGTAAGGTCTCCCCCCACACCGTTCAAGAACGAGGATTTGATTGTCATGGAGGAATCCATGCCGAAACTGAAATTAAGCCAGCTCTTCCACGGCGCCAGTTCATCGGCGAGACTCCCCGAATACTGCGGAAAATTATAACCCACAAAAAACACGTTAAAACCCGGTACCGGAGTCGCCGGCGCCGAACTGATCTCCTTTTCGATTTGCCAGGCGGGCTTGACGCTGGCCGGATCGGTGACAGGGGCGGCGCCCGGCGCCTGCACTTGATTAGGCGCCGGAGTTTGCGCCTGCGCTCCCGCCGAAAGACAGACCGCCGCGAACAGCGCCACCGTAACCGCGAAGGTCATAAACGTACTGGGTCTTGTTCGGAACGTTTTCATTTCGTACCCCCCGGCTGTGCAATGGGAAGACTAAATCGAATCGGGATAAAAACCTCCACATATTTGTCGCCCTCCCTTCGGTAGGTTCTGCGAAGACCGTCTATTTTCAGCTCCGTAGCCCCCGCCGCCGCGGCGACTTCGATAAGATCGAACAACTCCTGCCCTTTCTGTATTGTCTTGCCCGCCACCGAGGTAATAATATCCTGGGCGGAAAATCCGGCCTTTTCCGCCGGGCTCTCCCTGAATATCCATGAAATTATCACTCCCGCCGATTGCAGAACGCCCGCCGCCCTGGATTGATCCACCGTCAAGGAGCCGACAGCCGCGCCGAAACGCATGTTCGGCATGCTCAAAGGCGACTTGCGGGCCTTCGCCAAGACAATAACCGCTTTGCCGAAGCGCTCCGCCGCGTCCCTGTTCGGCATTCTCAGCACCACCGGATTACCGCCGCTTATATAGACATTGATTCCCCATTTAAAGGCCTTGTCGCTGGCCGGATAACTCTCCAAAAGAACGGAGGTAACTTGATCGAAGGGAATTATAAACCCCGCGCTCTTTTGGATAGCGCCCACCTCCACCCAGGACCAGCGGGCCCTCGCGCCAAAGGCGTCGACATTGAGTTCGGTGATCGGCAGATTGGCGTTGTGTTCAACAAAAGAGTTTTGAAGGTTCCGGATCGCTCCCACGGCCTCGTCCTCGGTCCAGGTCGACTCGAAACCCGTAAGGTAGGTCTCGTCCTCGTAAATCTTGGGCCAAATATCGCTCACAGGCGGCGGGGCAGGCGGCGGAGGAGTCGCGCAGCCTAGAACGAACAGGGCCGATAATCCGATCAGCAGGCTCGCTTTCTTCACATGCCACCTCCAGGAAGCTTCCGTTTGTCAACTCATTGTAAACTTTACTACTATATTTGAAAAGACATAATGTTCGGAGAACCATGCTATCGCTTGCTGTCTCTTGCGACTCGGAATTCCATTTAGTATGCTACGCAAACCATGGAGCGAAGTGAGCGATTCTTCGGCGTCATCGCCGCCGTTATACTGGCATTGGTGGTTTTGCCCATAATCTGGGCTTTCCAAGGCTTTTTATTGTTCCATATATTGACGGAAAATATCATAATTATTATTCATATTCTTCTATTCGTAGTGGGGACAAGAACTTATAAATTTTCGAAGAATTCAGCCCTTCTCTTCATCAGCACAGCCTATCTCTATGTCGCCTCTCTGGGATTCCTTCATACCCTAAGTTATAAAGGCATGAACCTCATCGTAGGCATTGAAACGGGCATGGCCACCCAATTCTGGATAGCCCGGCGGCTGCTCGAAGCGGCAAGCCTCCTCGCGGCCACCTTCCTGGGCGCCAAGACGATATCTTACGTTCGCCTTAACTTCGTCTACTTCCTTGTAACGGCGGGGATAATCCTTTCTATTTTCACCAAAGTCTTCCCCGTTTGCTATATTGACGGAATCGGACTCACCGTTTTCAAGAAAATCGCCGAACACCTTATCATCATCATGGGTATTATCACCCTGTTGCGGCTAAAAACCCTGCGCAGACACTTCGACCTTGTATACGTGAAAGTAATAGGCTGGGCGATCGCTTTCGGTCTTGCGGCAGAACTCCTTTTCACCCTCTATATCACCGTCTACGACATTGTCAATGGCATAGGGCATTTGTTTTATTTATTCTCCAGCAGTCTTCTGGCCGTATTCATCGTTCAAGAGGGAATCGATAAGCCATACACCACCATGTTCCGCGCGGTGTACGAAAAATCCATCCGGGACGCCCTTACCGGCCTTTACAACCGAAACGGTCTGGAAGAGATGGCCCGGACTTCGTTCGAACGGGCCAAGCGCTATAAATCCACGTTCTGCCTTTTGATGATGGACCTGGACAATTTCAAGATGGTGAACGATGAATACGGGCACCTGGAAGGCGATATAGCGCTCCAAGAGTTCAAGGAGCTGCTTACCCACGCTTTCAGAGAGTACGACCTCATCGCCAGACTGGGCGGAGACGAATTCGTGGTTTTGCTGGAAGACGAAGCGGAGCGCGCGGCGGCAGCCCAAAAACGCCTGGAATCCGCCATGGAAACATGGAAAGCGACAAATCACCGGCGTCAAAAACTCGGCATCTCGTTCGGCATAGCGATCCGCGAAATAGATTCCACGGTCACATTATCCGAACTCCTCGCCGAGGCCGACGAAAAACTGCTCCAGGAAAAAGGCAGAAAACACTCGTAAAAAGGCGGAAGGCAACTGTTTCCCGATCGGACCCGTGCCGATCGGGAAACCCAATCCGGCTATCGATGTCCTTTCCGCCGCAACCCAAAACGGTCGCCCGAACAACTTCGCTATTGGGAACCGGACGCGAGCACTCCCCCGTTAAAAAAGTAATAGCCATTAAAGACTTGAATGAAAAGCGCCTAAGGTCGATGCAAGCCATCAGCCTCAGACGCTTTTTTAGTCGAAATTAATCGTTCCGGAAACCAATCCACGTATAAATTATTTTGAGCCGCACTGGATTCGAACCAGTGACCCACGCCTTAAAAGGGCGTTGCTCTACCTACTGAGCTAGCGGCCCGGGGAGACTTACAGTACCTAGAATTGGGCTGAACTGTCAATCGGGGAGCGCGTCGGCGAGGTCGGAAGTTCGGAAGTTCGGAAGCGTTATATCGCCGGAGCAAAAAGGCCGCCCGCGCCACGCGCGGGCGGCCTACACGCTTTTTTCCCTTAGTTTAACGATTGACCACTTCGAAACCGGTTTTCCCGTCGGCGGCGACAGCCCCGGCTTTAGTGACGTTATCCACCAAATCGCCTTTCGATACCTTTCCGTTCATATCGATATCGACGACGACCGCATATTTACCCACGGTCATAGGGGCACGCCAGATCGTCTGCAGGTTGGCCCCATTGTTACAAGCGTACTGGACAGGCATGTAGAGCCTTTGCGTGTTAGGAGCGGCCTTAAGATCGTTTACTCCAGTTAGGTCGAGTTCATCTGTCTTGACAATGTAAAGATAAACATAACGACCATAATAGAGCGTATTGTTTGTATTGGGATCGTGATCCAAATCCTTGTCCACATAGGGATTCCATAATGCCTTTATTCCATAACCGCCGAATTGCCAGTCGTAGCCGTATTTGGTATCCCAGCCATCAGCGTAGAATTGGTCTCTATAATCGTGATCAGGCCAATTCTCGAACCAGAAATGACCCCAAGTAACGCCACCTGAAGCAATATTCCCGGGGACATATGCAACAGCAGGATCGGGATCAGTTTTTTTAACAATGAATCCAGCAACCCCATTGCCGTCTATGCCGTCGAGATAGAAATCATTGGTTCCATCCTTCAGCACATTATAGATACCGTTGTTATCGACGTCCAAGAAGACAGAATAGGATTTCCCTTCTGCCTCGGCGGGAATCGGATTCCAAGATTTGCCGCCTATCGTCGGGAATCCAGCTTTCGACGTTGCTGTGAACTGTACCCCGTTTTTAAGATCGGTGATGGTAAATTCCTGTTTCGCAATATAATTGGATTCTATAAGGTGGCCATTCTCATAATACGCAGCGTCGAAGGGAACGATGTAGACAGTCATCTTCTTGGTATTCGGATCATCCGAGGCAACCACAGGTTCCAGATTGGCGACTTTTATCCAAAGCCCCTCCCCGGAATCGAAGGCGTTCTCCAGTACAAATTCCGGATTTGAGTTAATATTAACCTTCTTGCCGGCCATGACTATTGGCTGCGGTCGTGCAAGATCGGTTTTGAACACCACGAAGAAGGGCAGTTGGAAGTCAGTATCCGATAGTGCTTTATCTTCGGTATCCACACCTTTCACATGGATATTGAAAGCCTTAAGACCGAGTTCCGCGCTCGTGGGGAGAACCGCTTTAATCTTTCCTGAGCCATCGGTTACTTTCTTGAAACCCACATCGTACCAGAGCGGCGTGGGCGCAATGACGCCATTCTCGTCGGACTGGGCTGTCATCTTAGTGATGACGTTATTCGAGGGGTCGCGGGCCTCCACCTCATAATAGCTCGAGGCGGCCAAGCCCTGAACCTCCACGTACAATGTGTCGTTCGGCTGGAGCTTGTTCGTCTTTTCGTGGTTGGAGTTGTAGATCTGGATAAGCGCGATATTTCTCGTCCTGCTGGCGATAAAATCGTTGATCATATCGCAGGAGCCCAAGAGCAAGACCAAAAGTACCGCTATAAAGAGAGCGCCTGTTCTTTTCTTATTCATGTCGGCCCTCCTTTAGCGAGTCTGGGCTTTTTTGCCCAGACGAATATCGAATGCCAGGGTAGCTATGTAATTGGCATTGCTTAGATCCACCAACGATGAAGCGTACTGGTCGATCAGGTTGTCAGTTTCCGCCGTGTCTAGGCTTATGTTGAACAATGCAACACCCAGGCTTACAAAGCCCAGCCTAAGCTTGGCGCCGAGATTGAGCACCTCGTTGCTGTCCACCTTTGGATTGAAGCCCTGAAGCTCGGCGAATGCGTAGAGGAAGTTGAAGAGGCTCAAGTCAACCCCGCCTGAGAACATGTAGGTGCCCAGTTCATTTTCGTTCATGATGGTTTCGGCGACGGCGGTGGCCGAAAAGAGGATCTTGGGAGTAAATATCGGGATCGTGGAGGTTACCGACAGGTACGGGTTGAATAGAATGTCGTTCCTGCTTTCGAATTTGTTGTCCCTTAAGGAAACCGCATTGACGCCTATGGCTGCCTGGGGCAGCAGATAGTCGCCGAAATTGAGGAATCGCGCTTTCAGGTGAAAGCTGTCCATCGAGAGGTTGCTGAGCATGAAGTCTTCCCAGACAACCTGCCTTCGGGTATACCCGAGTTCGACATCATCCGATGTGCCCGCCATGAGCGATAGCGATGTTGTGTAAAGATCGAGCCCCTGGAGCGTGCCCGCGGGCTGTCCCATGATACCCAAGAAAAAATTGGCTTTTCCGAGGGTCGTGGCTTTGGGAACTGTGATAATACCGTTCTCGCCCCAACGCATTACCGGTGCGATGGTTCGCTTGAAGAACGCGAATTCGGCGTCCTCGGATTGCGCCGCGGCGATTCCCGCACACAGGACTAGCGCGGCGATCGCCAGCACTCTTTTTTTCATACCGCCTCCTTATGAATCTCTCCGATGATTGCGCGAAGAGGTCTTCGGATGGCGAGGGTTGACGGAGGTAGTCCGAAGGCCGCTTCGCGTTGAGCAAGTCAACCTTCGTTGAAGTCTATGCGGAAAGCCCTATCTGTCAATGAAAAATGTTGATTTTTTCAACTCTTTTTATCGCGGACTAGATGCGGATCGCGGCCTGGAGGGCGATGCCGGTCCTGATCTTTTCGTCATTGGGATGTTCGGAGAAAATCGCGAAATCGAGCTCGATCAGGGCAAGATCCAAGCCCATTCCGAAGGAAAGCAAGCCTTTGTTAAACCCGGCCCGCAAGGCTAGAATTCGGGTAAAGCTCAGCTCCATTCCAGCGTACAGCATCTCGAAAGAGGAGGAAAACCCATCCTGGACTTTTTGCGCATAGCCGGCGGGGTCGTCGGTTTCAACATAAATGGACGATCGCAGCCACTTAGTATGGTTGAATGTGAACCCCATACCCACAAAGTAGCGGGGCGCCAGCGTAAGGGCCGTGTCGCCGTCAAAGGGGAGGTAGTAGGATTCGACGATGCCTTTTATGCTCGTTTCACCCACGGCGAGGTTGTGCCCGTAGTCCCGCACCAGGACCCCCAGGGAAAACCCGCCTATTCGAAGGGTGAGACCGCCATCGACGGCGAAGCCCGAGCCGCCCAGAAGATCGAGCTCCGAAATCTGGGCATTGAAACCGGATTTATTGAGAAAAGCATCGGCGAGGGTCGAGAAAAGCCAATCGTCGGTGGAGTCGAGCCGGTAAAAAGTCCTGACATCGGCGCCTACGGTCAGCGTAAAAGGCCCCAAAGCGACGGGGAAGGCGATACCGAGAATGGCGCTGACTTCGTTCCTGATCGAGGCTTTAGCCGTGCCGTAATCGTCGCCGGTGGCTAAGCTTTCGGAAATCATGGTCAGGCCGAGTCCCAAGCCCTCCCCCGTCCATCCGAACCCGAGACTCGCGCCCGCGCCAAGGTCGTTTTTGGCGATTAAGTCACCCAAGGTTGCTCGAGCATCCGCGGGCGTCATATCGCCCTGGGCTATTTCCGATAGGGCGCTGAAATCGGCGGGCGAGGGGCGGACATAGCCCCACGCGGCGACATCCGCGAGCGTGATGCTTCTGCTATCCGCGTAGCCGGCGGGGTTGCCGAAAAAGCTTTGATAGCCCGAGGAAAAAACCTTTGAACCGCCTCCCATGCCCATGCTGCGGGCGTCCTTTGGCGAAAGGCTCGAAATGTTATCTTGCGCGGCAAGGCAGGCTGTGAGGATAGTTATGAAGAGTAACAGCGCCAGTAGCCGCCGCATGGGGTATCGTCTCCTTGTGATAGAAGAACTATATCGCGCCCGAGTGCCCGCCACACTTTGTTTCGCCCGGGCGGGGAGGAAAGACCAAAGGCTTTCCTCCCCGCCCGCCGGGGGCCACGTTTTAGTATCGGTCCCAAGCCGGCCCCGGATTAGAAAGAAAACGGGCTGCCCGAAATTTTTTCGGGCAGCCCGCGCGTCACATTAGCTAATCGACCTGGATCAGAAGCGGATCGCCGCTTGCAGGGCGATGCCGGTTCTGCCGAAATCGCCGGGGTTGACGCCGACTTCCTCGGTAAAGACGGCGGCATCTACTTTAAGGAACAGGATGTTCAGCCCGACACCCAGGGAGAGATAGCCCTGGTTGAGCCCGGCGCGGAGAGCAAGGAAGCGTAGCAGCCGCAGTTCCGCTCCGGCATGCAGATTGCCCCATATCGAGTCGAAGCCTTCGTTGATCAGAGCCAAGGGATCGTCAGCCTCGACATAGACGGAAGGGGCGATGAGGCCGAGATCGAGTTTGAAACCAAGGCCGGTGGTAATAATCGGTTTCAACTGGTAAACGATACTGCCATCCATCGGTATTTCGCCGCTGTTGAGAACATCCTTTACCTTAGCCTGCTCCATGTTCATTTCGAGGCCCAGGTCTCTCACCATGGCGCCGATCATGAAGGGCCCCAGGCCGATAGTGGCGCCGGCATCGAGAGCGAAGCCGTATCCGCCCAGGACATCGAGGTTTTCGATGGCTTCCATGGGCTCTTTGTTATTGACGAAAATATCCGTCACTATGGCGTTGAAGGGCCATCCGGAAGCCGGATCGGAATTGAGTTTATAGAATGCCCTGGCGTCCGCGCCGACGCTGAAAGCCACAGGGCCGAGCTGGAAGGGAACGGCCAGACCGACAGTCAGGTTAGCCTGAGTCTGACTTACCAACTTTGCCCCAAGGAGGGACGAACCGGTGGCTATTTCATCGGTGACCATGGTGAGGCCGAGGCCGAAGCCTTTGCCAGCCCATCCGAGGCCGAGGGAGGCTCCGGCTCCAAAACCGTTTTCGACGACGAGCTTTTCAATAGTGGAGATCATCCCGCTATCATCCCCGCCGATGATCTTCTGCGCCGCCTTAATATTTTCCTGGGTGGGCTTTACATACACCCAGGTGTTCAAATCGGCGATGGTAAGTTCGCCTTTCTTGGAACCGAAGCCCGCCGGATTGCCGAAGAAGGTATCGTATCCGGTACTGAAAACCTTAAAAGTGCCTCCCATGCCCATGGAGCTGGCGTCTTTGGGAGACACACTATTGACCTGGGTTTGCGCAAAGACCGCTCCGCCCAGCGCGACTATCAATACAAGCACTATCGCTTTTTTATTCATGTATTCCTCCTAATTGTCTCTATCCTGCCGGCGATCTTCACGACTCTAGCTGCTCAGCTTGGTTATCAGCTCGTTCAAGCCCGCGGCGTTGAAGATCGCCGTAAGGCCCGCATCGGTCGTCAGGCTATCAAGGCCGCCCGCCGGCACGGTGACGAAGTCGCCGAAATTTTTCGTCTCGTCGGTATTGTTCAGGGCGGCGACCAGGGCTTCGCCTATGGAGACAGAGGGGTCCGCCGGAGTCAGCGTAGCGACGACCGTAGCTAAAACCGCGGTCTGGGCGATGCTGGCGGTATCGATATTGTCATTTTGCAGCCCGCCGTTGGTGGAAAGATTAGTCCCGAAATCCTTTACTTCGTTATTCGCCAAGTCTTTCAAATCGTTCAAAACTTTCGCCAGATCCCCATCGCTCAAATCAGGAGGAACCAGGGTGTCGATTATGGCGTTCATTCCTGCGGGCGTGCTTGGATCCAAGGTGTCGTCGCTCATAAACAGATCGAGAAGACCACCCATATTGTTGACAACCTGTTTGGCCCCCGTATCCTGCAGCTTGATTTCGATAAGCAGCGCCTGGGCGGTTTGGGCCACCTTGGGGTCAGTGTCGCCGGCCGCCGTGGAAAGCTCGGCGACCACCGCGGCTTTTGTCGTATCGTCCTTGAGCGCCGCATCAATGAAACTTTGGGAAATCGTGCCGCTGTTAATTCCGGACTGGGCAAAGAGAGTCTCGGAATTAGCGGTCGCCAAGGCCGCGGAATCCACCTGCCCGAGACCTAGTTCCTGAAATTTGTTGGAAAACAGGGCGTCGCAGGAGCCCATAACTAAGGTCAGAAGAATGGAGCAGAAAAGCGCCAACTTTTTCATGTGCTTCATGTATACCTCCTTGGGGGTACAAGCTATTGCTTAATAGTTTACTCTCAATAGGCTAAAAATCAAGTCTCAGGTTAATTATATCGGCGTTTCGCGGACAAAAGAAAACGATATTCGGCAAGGGCGTCGAGGCCCGGCAGGTCGCAGGGGGCAGTAAGGTGGGCGCGGACTAAGGCGCCGGGCCGGGCCTCCGGCGGAAGTCCTCGCACGAGAAGCTTTAGGTAGTTGGAGCCTGTGCTTTCCAGGCTCGATGGCACACCGTCGTTTCGGCCTTTTTCGAGCACGCAATCGAGTTCCGAACCCAGCCAGCGTTGGACGTATCGGGACTTTCCCGATGCGGCGAGTTCCGAGAGCAATGCTGTCCGTTCGCCGGCGATCCGCTCGGGGATTTTGGGGCGCATGTCGTAGGCCCGGGTATCGGGCCGGGCGGAAAACGGAAAGGCATGAATCCAGGCGAAGTCCGCGGCCCGGCAGAAGGAAAGCGTTTCCCCGAACTCTCCATCGCTCTCGCCCGGGAAGCCGAGGATCATATCCGCGGCGATAAAGGGGTCGATGCGGGCTTTTCGCAGGGCGATGACGGCCCGAAGGGCCTTTTCGGCATCGTAAGGGCGGGCCATGCGCCGCAAGACGCTGCTGGAACCCGATTGGAGCGCCAGGTGGATGTGGGGCTGGATCCTCGGAGAGGCGAAGGCCTCCAAGAAGGCCTCGTCCACCCGGTCCGGTTCATAGCTGGATATTCGGAACCGTATGGCCTGGGTGCCGGCCGCGAGGAGCTTCAAAAGCCCGGCGAATCCGATCGATTCGTCTTTGTATTGAGAGAGGTTCACCCCGGTCAGCACGACCTCGGCGACCCCCTCGTCTTCGAGCTTTCTGACCCGTTCCAAAACCTGGGCCGAAGGAAGGGATACCGAGGGGCCCCTGGCAAGGCATACCCTGCAATAGGAGCAGCGGTTGTCGCAGCCGTCCTGGATCTTGAGGGAGGGGCGGGAGTGAAAGGCGAAAAGCGAGGGGTGGTAGGCGAAGGGATCGACGGCGCCTTGCCTTGTGGTTCCACTCCGTTCCGGCCTGGCGCCGACGTTTAGGCTTGGGCCGGCGACACTTCCTGCCGTGGCCCCGATGTTGCCGCCTGGACCTGCCTTCCCCTTCGCCGTAGCGCCGGCGCGCCATTCATTCACCGCGTCATAGAGGGGACCGTGGCCTTGCCAATTGTCCTGAAGCCAGGCGGCGAGGGAGAGAAGCGAGGCTTTTTCTTCACCGGGAAGCACGATAATGCGCCGATCGACCTGGGCCAGCCCCTGGGGGTCCATCTGGGCGTAGCAGCCTGTGGCCAGGACGACAGCCGCCGGGTCATGCGCCAGGGCCTGGCGCATGACCCGGCGGGCTTTCTGCTCAGCCTTGCTGGTCACCGTACAGGTATTCACCACATACAGGTCCGCCGATTCCTCGGCCGGGACGAGCGCCGCTCCCGCTTGTACAAAAGCCTCGGCGACAGATTCGGTCTCCAGCTGGTTGAGCTTGCAGCCCAAGGTCTTAAAGGCTACGCGGAGAATTCTCATCCCTGCATCCGGGCCTGAATGCGCCTTCGGCCTTCCACCGCGTCGGCCAGGTTGGGGTTGAGGGCGAGCGCCTGCTCATATGCCGATAGGGCTTGAAGGTATCGTTTGGCGCTTTCCCTGGCCCAGCCCATCCTGGTCCACCACACCGGATTGGAGGGGTTGTACCGCAGCGCCGCGGAAAAAGCTATGTCGGCGTGCATATACTTGGCCAGGCGAATATAGAGTTCGCCGCAGAGATAATACGAAAGACCGGCTCTAAGACCTTCGGGATAGCTGGCGATGTATTCCTGGAGCATCCGCAGGGCGTTTTCGTTCTTGCCCAAATAATAGGACGACTCCCCTATTGCCTGGGCGAGCCGCGGATCGGCTTTGAGCGCATACCCACGCCGCGCCCAGGTCTCCGCCTCGGGATAGCGCCGGAGCGCCACGAGGCTCCAGGACAGACCCACGTAGGCGTCGATGTCGTCCTTGACATCCTGAATTCTGGCCAGCGCCTTCGTTCTGACCTCTTCGAACTTTCCCGCCGCGTGGAGCTTGAGCAGTTCCTGGCCGGGAACGCCGGCGCCCGAGTTTTGCGCGAAAAACGCGGCGCTTTGCGGATAAGCACCGGCGGTCTGGGCGGAGATCGGGACAGGGGAAAGGGCGAGGAAAAGAACCGCGGCAATGACCGCTAGGCCGGCGGGGTTGCGATTATTCATGCTCAGGCGGCTCCGTCTCCGTCGCGGTGCCGAAAAAGTTTTCCCGATCTTCAATGTAGATTTCCGGAGCTTCGAGATCGGCGTCCACCCTGGAGCCTGCGAGAATCTGAATGCTTTCGGAGGCGACGGCTCTTCCCTTGAAATAACCCCGAACTGTAAGGTGTACGGCCCTGATATCGGCTTCCACCAGAGAATCTTCTGCTAGATAGAGTTCGTCGCCGCAGGTGAGGGTCCCCGACACCCTGCCTTTTATGAGGAGCGATTTCGGGGTATCGATGGTGCCGGTAAAACGAATGTCGCTTTCCAATACGGTATCGATTTCATCCTCGTCGATAACACTTTTTTGTACCCTGGGCATGGACTGATCATAGATGAGCAGGGTGCCGGGAGACAAGCGGGGATCGCTACGGTCCGATCGCTGCGTAGACTTCGAATAGCCTTGGAGGATCGAGGGCTTCGGCCCGTATTCCCGGATCGATACCGAGCCGTTCAAGGGTGCTGTCCAGCCTCGGACCAGCGCCCTTATCCCGGGCGCATAGATTATTCCTAAGTGTTTTGCGGCGGGATGAAAACGCGCTTCGCACAAAACGGGAAAAACCCTTTCTGTCCCCAGCGGCGATGGGATCCGGTCTGGGCCGAAGCGTCACCACGGAACTCGTCACCCTGGGTTGAGGCCAGAAGGCTGAAGCTCCTATGTCGTAGAGCATTTTTACCTCGCAAACCGAAGCGCAAAGCACGGAGAAAGCCGAGTAGTCCTTGCTCCCGGGCAGGGCGACGATGCGGCGGGCGGCTTCCTTTTGAACCGTAAACACCATGCGGGGCGGCGAGGGCAGGTTTTCCAGCAGGTCGGCGATAATGCCCAGCGCAGCATTATAGGGCAGGTTGCCGAAAACAAGGTCCGGCAAGGTTCCGGTGGCGCGCGGGTCATCGGAGCGCGCGGCGGGCGGAAAGGTCTTGGCGTCGGAGGAAGCTTCGGCCGGCGACAGGGCAGCCGCTCGCCAGGTTTTGAGAAAATCTCCTTCCACAATGCTGAAGCGGGGGTTGTCCCCGAAGAGCCTGTTCAGTATCCGCGCAAATCCGTAGTCGATTTCGAAGGCACAGACCCGATTGCCCCGCTCGAGCAGGAGGCTGGTCAACGCACCGATGCCTGGTCCGATCTCCCAGACCGAGGGGGGATTCAAACCATTGGTCCCTGGTTCGCGCAAGGGGGGAAGCGCGAGGGCCGCATAGAGTTTTTCCCGGGCGTTGCGATCGACGAGAAAATTCTGGCCGAACCGCTTGGACATCGCCAGCCCTTCGGCTTCGAGGAACTGTTTTATGAAAGTCGGAGAGTCATAGGCTATCGTCATGGAGTTCCCTGCGCGTCGGGATGAGCCCTTTCCTGGCCTGCCGCACCGCGCCCAGCGCGTATTCGACGTAGGGATAAGCATACACAAAGAGGTTGAAAAGGGCAATTACGAGAAGGAGGGCGAAAGTACCCGTCCCTTTTTTCGGCTCCAGGATGGGCAGGCGGCTTCCCATTTCCATGACGAACAGCAAGGCCTTTTGGAGAAATTCGTGAAGCCCGGCGAAGATCGAATCCAAAAAGGGAAGAAAGCTCCCGAGGATAACGGCGCCGAGAATAAGCCACATGAACGCCAGAACCAGCGGACCGGCCAAGGCGGAAGCGATGAGGCCGCCCAGGGCGAGGTGGCCGAATCGGGGCAGACTGACAAAGGCGGTACAGCCGAGGGTGGCGAGAGCGGCGGCCAGGGGCTTTGCCGCCAAGGAGGGTATCCTCCAGAGTAGATTTTCCCAGCGGGCCGAGAATAAAAAGAGTCCCAGCATGGCCCCATAGGAAAGAACAAAAGAAAGGCTTCGGGCGCCGGGAGGCGATAGGGCCAAGGCGAGGCAGAACGCCAGCGCAAGGGTGCTGACGCCCTGCTGCGGCCGGTCCAGGCGGCGGGCCGCGGCGGCGGTCACGCTCATTATGGCTGCCCGGAAGAGCGAGGGGCCGGCGCCGGCGATCCAGGTAAAGAGGATGGCGACGACGGGCACAGCCGCCGCGGCCAAATCGCGGCGCTTTAAAACTCTGACAAGGAAGAGGCCGGCAATCGAGCAAAGTATGGAAAGATGCTGCCCCGAAAGAGCCAGGATATGGGCACAGCCCGCCGCCCGGAACAGCCGCGGGATCCAGGGATCCAATTCGTCCCTGATGCCGAGCAAAAGCGCCTGCGCCAAGGGAAAAGCGCCGCCGGTTACCTTTTCCAGGCGCTCCGCGAAAAACCTAACCGCAATGCTGCGGACAGAAAAAATAAACGATGAAAAGGAGCCGGGATTCAAAGCTTTGGCAGGGGCGTAAAAAAGGGCTTGCTCGAGGTCGACCGGGGATATGCCGGTGGCGGCGAGCATCATACCTTTTGAGAAGCTTCGTTTTCCTTGGGCCACAAGAAAGACCTGCGCCTTGCTTTTAGGCCATTCAAGACTCGCGCGCCAGGCGGGGGTCGAGACGTCGATCCCATCGAGTCTCAGCTGGAGTATTGTGTTGCCCGAAACGCTCAAGCGACTGTCGCTTTCCAGCCTGCCGGCGAAGGCACTGGCGGCGA
>LVBN01000046.1 GCA_001603165.1 Spirochaetales bacterium Spiro_12 | reverse complement strand
ATACCTGAACCCTCACCCCCTCACCCCGTCCCGTTTCAACAAGCTCAGTTACACTACCCACAGGGTGCCGGCCCGGAGAACATGCAAAAGATCGGTATATTATTACAGCTTTCCCGCCTTCAGGGTCAAAAACCGTTAATTCATTCATTTATCGTGAATATCGACTATTTCTCCATCCTCCTATTGACATTCATCCCGAAATCAGTAAAATTATTTTTAATCAAATAAGGTAGGGCTGTTAAACGCCCAGAAGGAAGGATTTATGAAAAAGTTGGCATTGATCGCGGTTTTGGTCTTGCTTGTTTCAGCACCTATATTCGCCGCCAATTCCACCACAACGCAGATAAAAGCGGTTATAAACGCTGATCTGTCCATCACCGGAGGCCTTCCCGCAGGCCCCACCACCCTGCCTCTGGCCGGCGGCACCACCTCCCTGGGCACCATCACCGTGAGCTCGAATATCGCCGGCGCGTGGAATATCACCGTTTCTTCGCTGAACAAAGGTGTCATGAAGGCTCCCGGCGTTTCCGTCTTCTATCCCTACACCTTCGCCGTAAAGACCGCGGGAAGTACCGTACCCGGACTTTCCGGTGACCTGGGAGATGGAACCACCGCGGCGGATAAAAGCGCCAATGTGACCACCGGTGTCGCGACCGTCGTCTACACCCTCGAAGTGACCAATGCCGCCGCAAGCAGCTTCTCCCCCGCCCTGCCTGCCGGCGAATACGTGGATTCCATTACCCTGACCGTTTCCACGCTGTAATCGTCATGCGATATGGCGAAAGGGGGCTGGGCCTAAACCCGCTTCTCCTTTCGCCATATAATCGGTCCTTCGTTAGAGTATGGAACTAATGAAAAGTATGAAAGCAATGAAAAAAGTAACGCTGTTATTGATCACTTTATTAGTTCTACCCCCTGCGGCGCTGTCCGCGCAGAACAGCAAAAGTGTGTCCACGGAAATTCAAGGCATCGTTCCTGTTATATTCACATTGTCCACCGATATGACCGATGTGGAAACCATCGACCTCGTCAACTCCACGTCGGCCTATCTCGGCAAGGTTGTCGTCTATACCAATATTAAGGCGCTCTGGACAATCGTCATCAGCTCCAGCAATGGAGGCAAGCTCATCGGCAAGACCGCGGGCAACCACGATGTATATCCCTATTTGCTTGGTTTCGGAAGCATAGATCGAATTAACCTTTCCAATGAGTTTTCCATGACCTACAATACCCTGCTTCCCAAGACTTCGGTGGAATACCCGGTCAGGGTCAACTATGCCAAGCTAGAGGACCTCGACGATCCTGTGGTGTCGGACATCTATAGCGATATAGTGACGATCACCGTGACTATTTCGTGATTTTTTTGGGTATGTCGAAAAAATACTTTTGGCGCTATTGACATGAATTTCTTTTTTTACTATAATTTTTGCAAAGATAATAGTAAGGGGTAAATAGCCGTTGACTATGCCCCTTATCTAAAAATGTTTGGATGCGGCGCCAGCCGCAAAAGAGGCTCTAAATGAAAAAGTTTGCGATTCTAGGTTTGCTTGTCCTTGCGTTCACCGGTTTTGCTTTTGCCTCCCACGATCCCGATGACACCTTGGTGGTAAAGGCTAAAATCAGCGCGGTATTCGATGTCGTTGTAACCGATGCGCTGTATGGAACCACCCCTCTTGAATTGCTCGAGACCGGCGACACCGATAAGGCCGTCGGCTCATTGACGGTAAACACCAATAGCAGGTACTGGAAACTTAAAGTCACGGCCACCGACAACGCCAATCTTAAGGCGACCGATGGCTCCGATACCTACACCATTCCCTTCGCTTTAAAATTACGGGGAAACGAAACTGGGAACAACTGGGCGGACGATGCCGTAGTTCTGGATAGCACGACCTACGGCGACTGGGGTACCGCGGGCGTGTTTTCCTCCGTGTTTAACAAGCGGACGACTCCGGGCAACACCGATGGACTGGATATCGAAATAAGTTACCAGGACGCGGCCACTAACGGAGCGAACTGGGTGGCGCAGAAGTCCGATGGAACCGATCTTGTGTATGAGGCGACCGTTACGATAACCGCCATGGCCGGCTGATACGGATAATTCCCGCCGCGAAAAGGCAGTCGTGATCGACTGCCTTTTTTATTTGTTGCCATCAATTACCTGCCGATATATAGTAGCATAGGCTTTCATTGACATTCGCCATGCCGGTGAGTTAGTATATGCAAGCGATTTTGTCATAATGTAAGGAAGTACGATGCGGGGAAAACTGATACGATATAAGTTCCTCCTGCTTGCCGTTTTGTTATTCGCAACGGCAGCCTTCGATGCCTTTTCCTTTTCTTTCTCTCCCATGTCCGTGTCCATCGATCCTTCGGGTCCCGGGGCGGTGATGACATACAAGGTCACCAACGAGTCGGACAAACAGTTGGCGGTATCCATCAAGGTGACCACCAGGGTGATCGATATCGATGGCACTGAAAAGAACGAGCCTGCCGATAAGGTATTCCTCATCTTTCCGTCCAGGGTGGTTTTAAAACCCAATAGCGCTCAAAACGTCAAGATCCAATACAGAGGCAATCCCTCGCTGAAAACCGAAGCCGCGTATCGGGTTATCGCCGAACAGTTGCCGGTGGATTTCACCAAGGCCCAGGGCTCGGGGGTGAACATACTGCTCACCTATGTCGCGGCCCTTTATGTAACGCCCAAAAACGCCCAAGCCAAAATCCAATTCTCCAACGCGATCGGTGCGATAAAGGAAGGGGCGGCGGGACTCAGCGTGACCGTTCGCAATGCGGGCGACCTGCACGGTCTTATATCCACCTCCGTGCTCAAAATACAAACGCCCCAGGCCACAGTGGAATTCAGCGGCGATGTAATGCGGGAAATCGAGGGACAAAATTTACTCGCGTTGTCGGAAAGGCGCTTCTTCGTCCCATGGGAGGGAGTCGTCGAAGGCGCCCAGTATCAAGGAACTTTCGAAGCGGTTATCGAATAATTTCATGTAATTCTGTCAATTACTATTGACATGGTTTGATATATGTTTTAACTTTATCGCATAAAAATGGGGATACTAATGACGATCAGGTCGTTGGTATTGTAAAAAAGTTCGTCGCGGTTTTTCCGCGACAGCGAGGAGTCCTCTCTTGAAAAAAGTAGTCCTTACCCTTTTTGCCATTGCCTTTGTCATAGGCGCTGCGGGCGCTCAAACCCAGAATATCGCCGTATCCGCCAATGTAAGCACGCAGCTTTATTTTGTGTCCGCTCCCAGTACGCTTGAACTAGGCACCTTGAATCTCAGCACAGGTACCTATACAGCCGGCACTGTATATATCAGATCCAACCTGAAGTCATGGAAGCTCAAGGTATCCGCGGACAACAGCGAGCTCAGGCAATGGGACGGAAGCGCCTACGTGACCAGCGGCGATCCTTCGACAGTCCCCTACACTTTCTCTTTCAACACCGCATCCTCCGTGCCCGCGGAAAAGATTGTCAACCAGACTCTCGCCACCACCCCCAGCGCGGCTACCACAGCCAGTTTTTCCAGAAAGGCCACCGGCGGCTCGGCGGGGGAAGCCTTTTCCGTAAGAGTGGACGTTCCCGCCGAACCTTCCGGTTCGTCCTGGGAGGCCGCCAATTATCAAGTCATACTTTACCTGACCCTTTCCGCCACCTGAGGCCTTAAGGGGTACATATGCGCGAAAAGGACTCCCCCCGGAAACTGTTCGGCCTTTGCATGGCCGCGTTGTTGTTTTTCTCCGGCGCGCAGGCATGGGCTTTTTCCTTCGCGCCGATGAGCACCACCATCGGAAGCAGCGGCGCGGAGGCGGTGATGACCTATACGGTCTTTAACGACTCGGACAGGAAAATCGCGGTATCGATCAAGGCGATGAACAGGAGTATCGATGCCCAGGGAGGCGAAACAACCACCCCCGCGAACTCCAGTTTTCTCATTTTTCCCTCCCGCGTCGTCTTGAACCCAATGACCTCCCAGACGGTCAAGGTACAGTACAGGGGACCCGGCGCCTTGCAATCGGAGGCCGCATACAGGATCGTCGCCGAACAACTGCCCATCGATTTCGCCAAGTCCGATGGTTCCTCGGTGAGTATTCTTCTTACCTATGTCGCCGCATTATATGTAAGCCCGAGGGACGCTCTTGCCGATGTGGTACTCATAAGCGCCGTGGGAGCGGAAAAGGAAAATCAACGGGGAATCATGATTACCCTCAAGAATAAAGGCACCAGACATGCTATGATTGCCAATCCTGTTGTCAGGATAGGACAAGGGCTTGCCGCGCGGGAGTTTTCCGGAGAGACCACTTCCGCGATAAACGGGCAAAACATCCTCGCCGGAGGCGAGCGTGTTTTTTTCATGCCCTGGGAGGCCGCGACAACCGGCAGCGTCTACGAGGGTACGTTCCGTGCGGAGATCGAATAGGAAAACACGACTTTTCCTCCACATCGCCTTCCTCCTGCTTATCGCCCTTCCTTGCGCCGTCTGGGGGAGAACCCTCGACGATGAAGTTGTGCTCGCCGAAAACATAAATCCCGTCCCCGAAGGGGAGGCTATAATATCCCTTTACATAAACGATAAATACTATGGAGATGTGGAGACAAGGATAGAACTGGAAGATCCTTTTCTGCAGACCAAACTGCTGGAGGAAGCCCTTGGCCCTCATCTTTCGACGGCGCAAAAACAGAGAATTTTCGATATCATTCTCGCGCCCTTGGAATGGGTGGGAATGGCCGATCTCGCCGTGGCGAATATCGACGCCAAATGGAATATAGAAAAACTCAGCTACTATATCACGTCACCGGGAGAATACGCCGCCCTTAAGGAGGTCGACTTTACCCCCTCCGTCCAAACGGTAAGCGGGAGCGTATGGCTCAAGCCCTCAGCCATCGCCGCGGTGATCAACCTGAGCGGCAGCAGCACGGCCACCATATCGAATACGGGAACGACCTTACCCTTTACGGTCAACGCCGATGGCCTATTGAAACTCTGGTCTCTCGCCATAGAAGGAAATGCTTCTTTTTCGTATTCCGACAACGCATCCTCCTGGAGTTTCGGAAGCCTGCAGGGAATTTATGATTTCCCCGCGATCGAGGGCAGGGCAAAGGCCGGAATGATCTCCAACGAAGGCATAGGCTATATGTCCCGCTCGGAGATTTACGGATTTTCCATACGCAATGTCGAGGATTTCAGCCGATACGATAGAAATTACTCCCCCTCGGTCGCCTTTTCGTTGGAGAAACCCTCCACGGTACGGTACATCATCAACGGTAATCTTTCCCGCTCGGTCAAAATGGACAGGGGAAACTACCGCGTATACGATTTGCCCTTCGCCTTCGGCCTGAATCAGATCGAGCTGGAAGTCGAAGACGGGGATCCCGAAAATGGAATCATCATTTATAGACCATTAAAAAAATACATCACCACGGAAACCGGCCTCCTGGTGGGAGGCAAGATCGACTACGGCTTTTCCGCGGGCATAAGCAGGACAGAACTCACCGAACCCATCGCCTCCGCATATCTTCGGTATGGGCTCTTTTCCTATCTTACAACCGTAACGGGACTTCAGGCAGATCGTCGCTCCGTCATGGCCGATATCGGCCTGGTTTCAGGTACCGATCTGGGGGGGCTAACAATCGATACGGGGACGGTATTCGCCTGGGATGGCCGAAGCGTCCCGCTCAGTTTCGCGGTGGACGCGAACTATAGCTTCGCGCTGCCGGCAAGGAAGGAAGTTCCTAATTTCGGCCTGTCTTTCGGGTATAAAAGCAGGGGGTTCAGCCCCCCGCAACCGGTATCGATAGTCACCACTCCGGACGCTTCCATCAGGGCATCGGCGCGTGTCAGCGGCCCTCTGTGGAAGAGAACGTCCTTCGGCTTCTCCGGCTCCTGGGACAGGGTTTTCCGTTCTCCCGTGGAAGATACGGGCTCCGTATCGTTCAATATCGGGGTTTCGACCTTGAGGAATTTCTCCTTGAATGTCAGTACCATCCTTTCGCTTTCATCGCAAAAGCCGCCCGATTTCGGCCTCGGTATTTCTCTCTCGGCCTCGGATCCGGCAAAACCAGGAAGAAGCATCAGATATAATCAATCCGACGATGGTCGCAACTCCATCGGATACAGCGATCAACTTCCGGTCCTGGGCGGCCTCACGTACACGCTCCAGGGCAACAACCTCATTGGGGGTGTTTCCGAGATTTCCTCGATCAGTATCGGTTCTGGAATAGACGGACGTATTTTCTCCCTCAACGGTTCGGGCAGGATGAATTGGGGAGGAACGCTCTCCAGTCCCAATGGCGTGATAAATCTCAACATGGCAACGGCCCTGTCCTTCGCCGACGGCTCGTTCGCCATTTCAAAACCCCTGAGGGATTCATTCATCATCTTCGATCCGGACAAAAGCACCGGTTCCATGCCGGTCGCCTTCGCCATCAACTCGGGCACGCGGCAAATAAGCACCGGAAGTCCGTTGGCCCAAGGCTTGAGTTCTTACAGCAAGGTCATAGCTTCAGTGGATTTCCCCGAAGCCGACGCGGATGTTACGGCCACGGTCCCCCATGTCGCCCTGGCCACGGGATACCGAACAGGGTTTGTATATAGGACCGGTCTTGAGAAAAGAATGTACGTGACAGGCCGACTCATCGATGCCCAGGGCCTGCCTGTCAGTCTTGTGGCCGGAGATGTGGAAAAAACGGATGGGTCGTATTTCGATTTCACCTTTACGGATGAAGAGGGGTATTTCCAGGCCTACGGGCTCACCTCCGGACAGTATAAAATCCACTGGCCCGACAATATCGGTGTCTCCCTCATCACCCTGGGGCCGGATGAAGACGGTTTGGTGGAACTCGGCGATATAACCGCTTCTCCGGAGTCCGAAGCCGAGTTATGATCAAGAAAAGTATTGTTCGTGGCGGGAAAATAGTTTACCTTATGGATATATATGTCGAGGGAATGCGATGAAAAAAAAGTTGTTTCTCTTTTTCGCGCTTAGCTGGTTTTCGGCTCTGACTCTTTCGGCCCAGCTTTCGATGTCCGTATCCATCACCAGCGGGACGGCCACATATTCCAATTACGGATATTCGACATGGATAGACGGGACTGTGACGGTACGCAGAGCGTCCACGGCGACCAATCCATATTTTACGGTGGACCTGCTCCCCCGGGCGGATAGAATTGGTACTTACTGCGCCAGGAATGACGATTGGACCTACCATAGCACCGACGGGTCGATTACGCAAAATTTTCACATCGATAACGCCGAGGTATATGTCGGATCCAACCATAGTACTTCGGCGAATATACTGAAAACCTGGGATGTGGCGGGCATCGGCGATAACAACGTATCCAGCGGAAACGTATTGCAGGGCAATTTCAGCGGCACAAGCCTTACAAGGACATTCAATTTTTGCGCCGTTTTCTGGCAAACGAGCATAATGGACGCGGGCTTCTACGAGCTGCCTATTACTTTTCGTTTACGACAGGAGCAGTTCTCCACCAGCGGCCCCACATCCGAGCCCATAGA
>LVBN01000045.1 GCA_001603165.1 Spirochaetales bacterium Spiro_12 | reverse complement strand
ACACCCGCGACGATCATGGCCGTCTCGGGGCCGAAGGCTTCGGCGATTTGCTCGTCCGGAGAGGCTACAAGCGCCTTTAGACGGACTTCCCGCTTCTTTTCCTCGCTCTTTTTTTCCTGTTTCGCCAGTTTTCTACTCTGGGTCCTGGACTGAGCCTGCGTTTCGGAACCCGGCTCGCCCTGCTCGGCCGGTGGAATACCCTCCACCGGCCGGGTCTTCGCCTCCCCGCCCTGGTGTCGATAGCCCGAGCTGCGGTTTTCGGTACAGTCATGCACCAGCGCCGCGACTATGGAATCCAGGTCCAGTCTCATATCGAGAAGCGTGGAGGCTACCCGAAGATCATGGGCCCAGGCTTCTTCGCCCGAGGCGCGTAACGTCGATCCATGCCGATCCTGAGCCCATTTCAAAGCCTTCTCGATAACGGAAGCCCCTTCCGCGCCGAAGCTCTGGCTGGATTTGGCGAGAAATTCAAGGCTAGACTCGTCCATCCTCCCCTCTTTTCCAGGGCAGCCTGCCGGAACTGACCCTGGGCAGCCCCGCGAGGTCCTTCCAGGCCCGAATCTCCTGAAAGCCCTCTTTTTCGAACATATCATGAACCTTCTCGATCTGCAAAGCATCGGTTTCTATTAAAAGAAACCCGCCTGGTTTGAGCCGGGAACTCGCCTGGCCGACAAGGCGCCGAACGAGGACGAGCCCGTCGGGGCCGCCGTCCAGGGCGAGGCGGGGTTCGGTCCATCCCTCGGCCAGGAGTGTTTCGGTTTCCGAACTGAGCAGGTAGGGCGGATTGGATACTATCATGTCATAGAAAGGTCGCGGCACAGTTCCGATACCAGGGGAGTGTTCAATATCCTCCAACAGATCGGCCCTGGCCAAGGGCAACTCCCTGCCCAGTATCCGCAGGCTATTGAGCCGGGCTACCTCCAGGGCGTCCCGGGAAATATCGGTGGCGCAGAGTCTCCAGCCCGGTCGTTCGGCGGCGAGACTTATGGCGACAGCTCCCGATCCGGTGCAGACATCCACAACCGAGAATTCCGAAGCCCCCTTGCCGCGTCCGATACGGGCGGAGCGGCTGTCGCCCAGCTCCAGGGCGGCGGACACCAGGACCTCTGTGTCGGGCCGCGGAATCAGGACCCGACGGTCCACAAAAAAATCCCGGCCGAAAAATTCCTTTTTCCCGGTTATCGACGCCACGCTCTCGCCGGAGAGCCGCCGCTCCCAGGCAGCCTTGAACTCCCACGGAATGGAATCCGCCGAATCGCTCAAGGAGGCCAGCAGCCTGTCCCTGCTGATTCCCATGCAAAAAGCCGCGACGAGACAAGCGTCCAAGAAGGGGGTATCGCTTTTTTTGTTTTCCGCCGCCCGCGAAGCCAGGAATTCGCCAACGCTGTGGGCTTCCCGCGAGGAAGAACGAGGCATCAGAGTCCCTCGTCGAGAGCCTTCTGCCGCGCGTCCAGGACGAGGGCGTCCACCAACTCGGCGATATCGCCCTCCATTATCAGATCGAGTTTGTAGAGGGTTAGATCGATCCTATGATCGGTAAGCCTGTTCTGGGGAAAGTTGTAGGTCCTGATCCGCTCCGACCGTTCTCCCGTACCCACCTGGCTTTTGCGCTCCGCCGATCGCTCGGCCTGACGCTTGGCCTCTTCCATCTCGAAGAGCCTGGCGCGCAAGATTCGCAGGGCCTTGGCCTTGTTCTTTATTTGGCTTTTCTCGTCCTGGCAATGGACCACGAGCCCCGTGGGGAGGTGGGTGAGCCGCACCGCCGAGTCGGTGGTATTGACGCTCTGCCCGCCGGGGCCGCCGGAGCGCATGACATCCACCCGGAGGTCTTCAGGCTTAATCTCGATTTCCGTTTCTTCCATCTCGGGAAGCACCGCGACGGTGACCGCGGAGGTATGGATTCTGCCGGAACCTTCGGTGCTGGGCACCCGCTGCACCCTATGGACCCCCGATTCCCAGCGAAGTCGTTCGTAGACCGCGTTCCCGTTCACCGAGAAGACGATTTCCTTCAAACCCCCGAGTTCCGTGGCGTTTTCGCTCATGACCTCGGTGCGCCAGCCCATGGAATCGGCGTAGCGGGAATACATCCGGAAAAGATCGGCGGCGAAAAGCGCGGCTTCCTCGCCGCCCGTGCCGGCCCGGATTTCCATGATAACCGCCTTGTCCGCCAGAGGATCCCGGGGCGCCAGCAATTCCTGCAGGCCATGTTCGAGTCCGTCCTTTTTGGATTCCAGAAGTTCCAGCTCATCCCGGGCGAGGGCGAGAATCTCGGGGTCGGATTCGGCGTCGAGCAAGGAACGGGCATCGGCGATCTGGGACAAAAGTTCATCGTAGCGCTTCTGGGCCTCGTCGATCTCGCCGAGGCGGGCCCGCTCGCGCATGAGTTCCCTATATGCCGACTGATCGCGGAAAACCTGGGGATCCGCCGCCTCTTCGTCGAGCTGGCGCAGGCGCTTGCGTATGGCATCTATTCTGTCTGTCACCCCCCGATGGTACTCCGGCGACGGCTATCGCTTCAAGAAGCCGGGGCGGAACCGTTTTGGCCGGGAAAGGCTTAAAACTGCCCAGCTCAAACCAATTCGAAACAGCTGGGTTCGACCGCTTCCACCACAATCTTCCTTCCGCCGGGAACGGCCATATCCTCACGATCCCTCA
>LVBN01000044.1 GCA_001603165.1 Spirochaetales bacterium Spiro_12 | reverse complement strand
ATTGGCGACGGCCAGAAAATACCCCCGAACCGTTGTTATTTCCACCAGAAGGCGTTCTGTGGGCTTATCAGCTCAAATCCGTAACTGTCGAAATTCTTCTTCTTGATCGCGTAATCTTCGGGGTTTAGGCGTATCGAAACGATCTCCAAATTTTTCATCAGGTACTCGTCGGCGAAGCTCGTAATGTCCTTCGAGGTCAAAGCCCGGATCGACTTTATACCCGTTTCGAAACCTTTGGAGCCTCCCAGAAGCCAGGAATCCATCAAAAAAGAAAGGGCAAGCTGGGAATTTTCATGCCCGGGGGGTTCCTCGAAGGATGCTTTGGCGTTTTTGTATTCGATTTCGGAAAAGTAACCGGGATTCGTCTTCATGGCGTACATCTCGGTCCCCCGTACGATTTCCTTGAAAGCCAGGACCGCGTCCGCGGGATTCGCTAAGGTTCCGATCACTATCGTCGTGGAGAGGGAGAACCAGGAAGCGCTTCGCATGGCCTGATACCGGACTTTCGGCGTCGATGAAGCCGAGTTCTTGGGCATAGCCTTGGCCAGGGCCTTGGCGAGTCTTGAATCGGATTGGGAGAGCATTTCGGCCCATAGCCGAGCCGCCGCGAATCGCGGGGAGCCGATATCCGGTCCCCGGTACCGCATTTCCAGGGACGCGTAGCCTTTACGCTGGGTCGCGTCGGGATAAACCATCAGTGTCGGCCTGGTTACCCCGGGTTTTGGCAGGGCGCTTGGCGGCGTTTTCCAAGGATCTTCGGCTTTTTTCCATGAGGCGAAGGCCGCGGAAATGAGCGGTTTGGCGACCCGGGGATCGAAGTCGCCGGCCATCAGCAAGGCGGCGTTGTTCGGTATCAGCCATCGGGAGGCAAGGGCCTTGAGCGAAGCACCGCTCGCCTCCCGGAGCGTTTTTTCCGAACCGACGGCATCGAGCCTCCAGGGGGCTGAAGAAAAGAGTTTTTTTGCCAGCGCGTATTCGTATATCTCCTCCGGCTCGGATACCGCAGCTTCCATCCTGGCGAGGAGGGCATTTTTCGCCTCCGAAAGCGCCGAGGGATCCGAGAGGGCGGTCTCCAACCTAAGACCCGAGAACAGATGGGAAAGCGTATTCAAGCCCTGGTCCAGAAAGCCCGGGGAAAGGCTGAAGGCGAAGGCGAAACGGTCCGTCTTCACCCCGCCGTCGAAGGCGGAGGCTTCCAGGGCTTCCAGGGCCCCGGCCGGTTCGGGCTCGCCGGGTTCGGATGCCCTTCCCCTGAAGAGCAGTTGTTCCAGCAGGCCGAAATGCCCGGCGTTACCGCTTGTCTGGGCTTCGGTACCGCCTTTGAATACGATTCCCATGGAAAGTTCGCCGGAGCCGGGCAATGGCATCAAGAGGACGTCCAGGCCATTGTCGAGGGTATAGGCTGTCAGAGGGCTTTCCGCCCCGAGACCGGAGAGGGCCGCCAGCGTAAATAGTATGTAAAGGATTGGTGGTATGTATTTGCTTTTCATCGTTGAATAGTAGAAAAGCAGCCTTGGCCTGTCAACCTTCCCTTGGTTCCTCGAAGCTTGTTGTACGAAAGGTCAGTCAGGCGCCGGGGAAACGATGATACGAGTTCTTCCTTGCGCCCAGGGCCTTCCGGGATTACTATAAGCGCGATCAAAGGACAGGAGCTTATAAAATGGCGAAAGCGCAGGGCAGCCACCTCGTGGCGGAACAAAAAACATCGATTATGGCTTCCTACGGGGTGGGTAAGTTCCTCGCCGAATTCCTCACCGGCGCCTTCGCCTCCCTCGTGTTCAAATTCTACGAGACCGAGCTGGGGCTTCCGGCGGGACTGGTCGCTCTGGCGGTAATCCTTTATTCGGTGTGGAATGCCGCCAACGATCCCCTTATCGGATATCTGAGTTCCCGGCCTACGCCTTTGGCGAAAAAATACGGCCGCCGGTTCCCTTGGATTTTTTTAGGCACCCTAAGCTGCGCCCTGGCCTTCATTTTCGTGTTCGCCGCTCCCAAGTCCTCCCCCGGCCTGGTTTTCTCCTGGCTTTTAGTGTCCATCTGCGTCTACGACACGCTGTATTCAACCTGGGAGGTCAATTATCAATCCCTATTCCCCGATAGATTCAGATCCGAAGGCTCCAGGGCGAAAGCTGCGGGAATCGGAACCCTCATCGGCGTCTTCGGGGTGGCGGGCGGAGCGGTGCTGCCCACCCTTATCGTACGTTACGGGGAACCGGCCAGCTATCTGGTCAACGCTTCGATCTTCGCCGGCATAGCACTCGCGGCTTCCCTGCTGATGTTTCCCGGTACGAAGGAAACTAAGGAGATGATCGAGCGCTATCTGCGCCAGGAGGCCGAAAGAAAGGCAAAACCCTCGTTTTTCTCCCAGCTCAAGGAAGCTCTGGCTTCCCGCAACTTTTTGGCTTTCATCATCCTTTACTTCTTTTATCAGTCCGCGACGATATCGATGACAGCATCGATCCACTACGTCGGCGATTATATTTTGGGAGGAAGAAGCACAACCTTCATATTCGCCGGAATGCTTGCCGGCGCCCTGGCGGGGATACCGCTCTGGCTTGGTTTGAAGAGAATAGTTCCCTCTAATCAAAAACTTCTGGCCTCGGCCGCGGGGAGCCTCGCCCTTTTCTGTCTTCCCCTGATGTTCGTCCAAAGTTACCTGGGCTTTGTCGCGTCCATGTTTGTCTGGGGTTTGGGTTTCGGAGGTTTTTGGATGCTCATGACCCCCGCCATGGCCGACGTGATCGATGAAATAGTGGTCAAGACCGGCAAGAGGGACGATGGCGTCTATATAGGGTTCAGGGCCCTCGCCGGAAGGTTGGCTTACGCGGTGCAGGCTCTTTCCTTTTGGATTGTCCACAGCCTTACGGGATTCGCCCAGCAGCCCCGATCGGATCTTTCCCAGCTGGGCATCCGCTTGCACACGGCCCTGATACCCGCCTGCCTATTGTCTGCGGGATTGCTGCTGTTTCTTTCTATCAACAGGCTCAAGCCTGAAACGCTGAAAAACTACAGGGAAACCCTAAAGGCTAATGGATTATAATCGCCGGGCTGATCAAAGACCGTTGAAGAATTCGCTTTTCGCCCTGTCCCAGAGCATGGATAGCTCTTCCTTGCTATATCCTTTTTGATCGGTCTGCGGATCCTGAAGCAGTTTCCATGGCTCCGTATCCAGCGCCCTGCTCAACTTCTCTAAGGACGAGGGCGAAACCCAGCTTTTCCCCCGCTCGAGATTTGCGATAAACCCCGGACTCAGGCCCGCTCGATCAGCCAGGCCCTCCTGGGAGAGATGAAGAAAGGTCCTTCGCATGACAAGGTTGCGGGCTAGGCATTCTCGGATATAGTCCATTGCCAATACCATATCCGATGCGGGATTTTTCACCATTTACCCAGAGAGAGGTTTTTGCCTTCTAATAGAAGGCAATGACGAATACTATTTAGTTCCTCGAACCTTGTTGGTTCGGAGGGGGAGAGTGGCGGAGCGAAGACCGGCGGATGGAACGATTCGCGGCGGACCTCCCATGGCACAGCGCCATTTGCCTTCTTTTCGGTTCGGGTTCGCCTTTGTTGACCTATCCCTTGGCGCCGCATACTATTGTCCTATGTTTGAAGCATCGGTATACGACGAGCGAAGAACTCGACTCTGTTCTCTTTTGAGGGGAAGGGGCATGAAAGGGCTTGTCCTTCTGGCCGCCCATTCCCATAGTCCGATCAATTATCAGGCCAATTCCTATCCCTTTAGGCAGGATTCCAACTGGCTTTACTATATCGGCTTGAATGAGCCCGACATGGTCGCCCTTGTTGATATCCAAGATGGAGCGACAACGCTTTTCGCCGACGAGCTATCCATCGATGATTTGATCTGGACAGGCCCCCGCGAGTCCCTCGCCGAGCGGGCTTTCGCGGCCGGGATTGGGAGCTTTCTTCCCCTTCGCTCCCTGGCTGGGGCGGTAGAGAAAAAACTGGGGCTTCTTCAGGTTTCCCGAATTCAAAAGGATTTGCTCATACCCCCCCTGTGCCGGCGAGAGACGAAGGCATGGCTCGAAGGACTTCTCGGGCTCCCCGGGAACGCGCTGGAGAAGGGAGAAAGCGAGGCTTTGATCTTTTCGATTATAGCCATGCGGGAGATCAAAGAAGATAGGGAGATCCGTGAAATCGAGAGGGCGGTCGAAATCAGCGTGGAGATGCATCGCGGCCTGCTCTTGTCGTTGAAGCCCGGCTGGACGGAGTCCGAAGCCGCCGCTCGGGTACGCTATACCGCCGAACGCAGGGGATGCGGACTGAGCTTTTCCACCATAGCCACCCAAAGCGGGGAGGTCCTGCACAATCATGTCAGCGAAGCACGCTGCCGCGAAGGTTCGATCTTTCTGCTCGATGCCGGGGCCGAACTCCCTTCGGGGTATGCTGGGGACCTGACCAGCAGTTTCCCCGTCGGCAAGGCTTTCAGCCCCAGACAGGCCGAACTCTACAAGCTTCTTTTTGCGGTTTTGGAAGGTACTACCGCTGGGCTGGAACCCGGCAAACGATTCCGGGAGGTTCATAAAACCGCTTCTTTCCTTCTTGCCGCTGGGCTTAAGAATTTGGGCATCATGAAGGGCGATCCCGAGGAGGCGGTGGAAGAGGGGGCCCACGCGCTCTTCTTTCCCCACGGCATAGGCCACATGATCGGCTTGGATGTCCACGATATGGAGGGTTTGGGCGAGGACAGGGTGGGATACGGCGACAGCCCGAGGAGTACCCAGTTCGGACTGCGATCCCTGCGGCTGGCAAAGGCGATAGTGCCCGGCATGGTTCACTCCATCGAACCGGGAATCTACTTCATTCCCGGGCTCATAGACAAATGGAAGGCCGAGGCCCTCCACGATTCCTTCATCGACTACGAAAAATTGGAAGCCTGGCGTGACTGCGGCGGCATGCGCGTCGAGGAGGATTGGCTGATGACGGAAAAAGGACCCCGAAGGCTGGGCCCTGTCTTTGACAAGAGTCCACAGGCCGTGGAAAGCGCGAGGAGGGGTATATGAAAACCGTTTTCACCTCCACCTTTCAGGATGAGGCGGTGGTAGTCCTGAGCATCCTGCGTTCGGGCGGCATCGAAGGCGAGCTCATGGCCAATTCCATGTTCAACGTAAATCCTCTTTTCGTCACGGATATACGGGGGGTCAGCGTCGTCGTGCCCGACGACCAGGAAGCCGATGCCCTGGCCTTGGTGGCGGATTACCGGAAAAAGAGCTTGCGGGATGAATAGCCTGTAGCCCCTTCCGAGGGATCTCTCGAAGAAAAACAATGGTCCGGACGGGCCGGCCTACGCACATGAATTCGCCAAAGCTGGGCTGAGGGAGTTCGAGGACCTGAATTCAATGTGGGAAGAATGGTAGAGCGGCGGCGGAATACTTTGTTTTCTTTCTTCCGTCCCTTTCCCTGAAGGGGTTTTTCTCGAATTTTTGAAAAGCCCGATACGCGGCGCAAGCGGCATAGTAAACGTCGGGCCCCTTGAACGAGGAGAACTCGTCGCAGCGGAACAATTCCAATAGCAAGGGGAAACGCTGGTCGAATACTATGTCCTGCACCGAGGTGATGGGGATTCGGGGCAGGGCGGCGGGCAGCATGTGCCAGCGGATCATGAAGGAGACGTCCTCGATTATTCCGGCCTCGTATCCGAGATCGCGCAAGAATCGAGCGGCCATCCCCGCTCCTATCTCCGCGTGTTTGTCGAAGCGACGGCCTTCCCTGGATGCCGATCGGGCCTTTCCGATATCGTGCAGGAGTATTGCCAGGGAGAGGCGCAAATCCCTGGTTTTCCTGTACCTGAGCGCTTCCATGGTATGGGACCAGCCTCCGCCTTCGGGGTGGCAGTCCTTGGCGTGGTCGACCTGGAGGAGGGCTTCCAGTTCCGGCCAGAATGCCGCGATAAAACCGGATTCGCCCAGGAAATCCAATGCGGCCGAAGAGTTCGGCCCTTGCAGAATATGGCTGAGCAGGTCTTTCTGCCACAGCGTTGAGGGTGATGAGGGAAGGGAAGGCTTGAAAAGGGGCGCCGTGCCGCTTTGCCTCAGTCTTGAAAGATAGAGGCAGGTTTCGAAAAGATCGTTCTCGTGAACCTCCTCCGCTGGATCGAAGCTTCTTTCGCGCAAAGCCTGGTAGACTCCCCTCGGGTCGTAATACCTGCCATCCAGGGGATCTCTGCGAAAATCGGTGATGGCGAGACTGCCGAGCCTCTTCTGATCTATAGTATCCCGGCAGAGAAAGCGGACTTTCGCTCCCTCGCCTTCGAATTCCAGGGCCGCGTCGGCATAGGGCAGGGAGGGATACTGCAGGGATTCGAAGGCCCGGGCGAGATCGATGATACTGCACTGGACGAGATAGAAAGCGGGGGACTGGGGTGCGGAAAAACCGCAATAGCTGTCCACGGCGGTGACGCCGTATTCCCTGAAAGGGATACCTGTCTTCGCCAGGATTTCCGCTGCTTCTGTCATCGCTAGAAAGATACGTAGCCTGGAGGAAAAGGGCAACCGCCCTGCCTAACTCGTTTTTTCCCTCATCTTTTTTAGACTGACGAGAAAATCGCTTTTAGGATCCACCGCGAACCTGAGTTGCTCTTCTCCTTGAGGGCTGCTGAAACGAATGTCGAAGGCGAGAAAGGGCGTACCAAAAAGAAAGTCCAGGAATTTTCGGGGAGGATTTCGCAGGCTGAGCATGCTCGCGTAAGGGATGAAAATATCTTCGTCCGCCCGGGCGGGTACGGGGGCCGATGAGGCTTTGAACAAAGAAGAAAACCAGTTTTGGCCGGGGGTCGGACGAAATCGCAAACCCGTGGGCGAGAGTACGAGCAAACCCCAATCGCCCCTGTCCTTAGGCGAGGAGAATCGCTGAGCCATGGTTCGATCGAGGACCTTTTCTCCGGTTTCTTTTTCGAAGTTCGCCCAAAAAACCTCAACGCTCTCTTCCATGCTTCCTCCAGCGTCATCATTTTAGCACAGAAGCCCTGGACGCGATATGCCAGTCTTTAGCGCTTATCGGCCGCATCGGCGATGATCCGCCGCACTATCCAGGCGGCCATTATATGGCCCGCGGTCTGTGGCACGAAGGGGCTGGAACCCTGGACCAGCCGGGGCCTTCCCCGGGGTCGCGCCGCCGGTTCTTCGCCATACCCACTCTCGTCCCCGCCGCGTTTAGCGCTTGCCTCGCCGGTATCGTCGCCTCGGGCATCGAGGTCGCCTTTCGAAGCGTTCCGCTGTACTGGTTTCACCGGCGGCTCGTCGGACCAGACGACGGGGAAATGGGCCGTAACGCCCATGTGTTTCAGCCTTGTCCTAAGACTTTTCGCCAGGGGGCAGCCCTTGCTTTCCCAGATATCGCCGAGCTTGAGACCTTCGGGTTCGAGCCTGCCGGCGGTTCCCATGGAGGAGATGAAGCTTTGCCCTCCGGCGCAGAGGGCGGCGACGAGATTAGCCTTGGCGTTGAGCGAATCCACACAGTCGGCGTGGTAGGCGCTCTCGGTGTCTATGATTTTCGCGGCATCATTTCCGGAGAAAAAGATTCGACGTTCCTCGATCTTGATAAAAGGATTTACCGACCTGGCGAGCCGGGCGAATGCTTCGGTCTTCGCCAGGCCCACATTCTCCTTATAGCCGAAGTAAAGCCTATTGAGATTACTCTCCTCGACACGATCGAAATCGACCACATAGAGCCTGCCGACACCGACCCTGGCCAAATCCATGGCGCAAGCCGCCCCGACGCCGCCGAGGCCGTACACCGCCACGCTGGCGGCTTCCAGGGTTTTCATGCCCGGGTCGCCCAGGAGGATGGCTGTCCTATCCCTGAAGTCGCCGTACATCCATCAATCCTCCAGGCCAAAGGCCTTGTTGAAGTTTTTTCTGAGCAATAGGCCCATTTCCTCGGCTTCGAGTCCCCGCGCGGAGGCAATGAGCCGGGAGATCGGGATGATGTGATCGAGCCTGGTCCAGCTCCAGCCTCTGGGCGGCTGCCATGGGGCGTCGGTCTCCGAAAGGATCCTCTCTCCCGGCAGGGCCCGGCAACATTCCAGGGCATGGGCGGCCTGTCGCAGCAAGGGGGTGCCGAAGGAAAAAAACGCATTGACGCCTTTTAGCAAAAATGCGTTTGCGTCGTGGATACGGCCCGGCCAGCCGTGGAATATCAGCGAAGGCAGCTGTCTCAGCCGGGGAGCGTAGCCCAGAAGCACATCAGTCGCCTTTCTCGTATGGACGAGAAGGGGGAGCCCGGCGTCGATGGCCAAGGCGAGCTGGAACTCGAAAAAATCACGCTGACTTTTCAGGTTTTCCTCGTTTCGTATCCACTCCGGCCTGTCGCCGAAAAATTCGAACCCCGCCTCGCCGATGAAACCAATGCGTCGCTCTTCCACAAGAGAAGCCAGAAAGCTCCGGCCTTCCTCCCGGAGCGATTGGGGATGAATCCCGAAACCCTGTATGCAACCGGGGAAAAACTTCGCCAAGGCCGAGGATGTTTCGAACTCCGCAGGATCATGGGAGACGAAGGCGGCTCTCCAGTCCGAATCGGGCAGGTTAAGGAAAAAATCGGCTTGCCTCTCGGAAAGGGCCGGAAGGTGAACATGGGCATCGCTCTGCATTGTGGTAATTCTCATCGATAGGCTTCCGGGGGTCAATACTCCACAGTCTTCGATGCGGCAGATACGAGTTGTGGTCTTTTAAGCTATGAAAATGGAAAAAACGATAAAAAGGCCTTGAAAAACATTTTGTAGTCAATTATATTATGCAATACAAGGTATTTTTGAAATGGAGAATGCTATGGAAGCGAAGCCAATGGAGCTGGGGCGCGAAGCGCGCTCGTTCCGGTCGCTACTGCGCGCGGTTTCCGGTGCAGTAAGATCCATCGCCCGCCGGCTTGTCCCGGGCCACTCCATGAATCGTTCCTTCGGTGATAAAATGAGGAAGGATTTCATGGATGTTTATGGAAGGGCGGGAAAGCCGGATGTGTTTTCAGACCGGAATTTTTTCGATTTTTACACAGGTAGGTCCCGGGGTGGCTTTTAAGCTTCGATCCCGCCCCGAAGGAAGGTCCGATGGAGAGGGATGAGGAACTCCTCGAAAAATGGAAGAGCCAATTCCGTAAGGGATTTCTCGAGCTCTGCCTTCTCGAGCTCCTATCCGCCGAGGGTAGGAGCTATGGGCTGGCGATCATGGAGCGGATGCGGGACTTGGGGCTGGATATCAGCGAAGGAACCCTCTACCCGCTCCTCATGAGACTGACGAAGGATGGAAGCATCGCGGCCAGCTGGGAAACCCCGGAGGTCGGACACCCGCGGAAGTACTACACTATCACGAGCCTGGGAGCGACGTTGCTCTCGGCCATGATCGAGGAATACGATAGAAGCCAAGCGGTCAGAACGGGCATTTCCGGCGGAGGAAAAGCGGAATGACACGAAGCGAATACATGGAACGATTGTCGCGTGGTCTGCTCGATTTTGACGAGGAAGCCAGGCGGGACATACTGCTGGAAATCGAGGACCATATCGACGAACTGCGCAGGCAAAACCCGGGGGCGAGCGAAGAGGAGATCATAGCGGGTCTCGAAGCTCCGGAAAGCCTCGCAAAAAGCCTGTTGCAAGAAGGGGAGGGCGGCGGCGCGGGTTCGAGTGGCGATATGGGATCGATCGAGGGCGCGGAAGCGACCAGCGGCGCATCCTCGGCGGAAACGACCAAGTCCCGGGGGGAGAAAACCGGGAAGGCCAAGATCACCATCGACGGCGAAGATCTCGGCGACGTGATAAAAAAAGCCCTCGACCTGGCCGGAATGTTCCGCAGAAGCAAAGTTTTCAGGGAACAAGGCTCCGACGGCCAGGGGGGGAGAACGAGAAACCTCAACATGGAGGATATCGCGGTGGACGGCGTGGAGAAAATCGAAGTTCGCACCAAGTCCAGCGACCTCAGGATTTATCTCTCGCCCGGGGGGCTCTCCCTCAAAGCCCATGGGCAGGAACGTTCGGCCATCGAGATCGAGGATGACGAGAAGGGCATGCTCAGCATTTCCACCGGCAAGGATCACAGCGAACCGGAGAGCATGGAGCTTTGGATTCCCCTTTCGGTGGAGGAGCTTTCGATTCACAGCCTGTCCGGCGATGTGGAAGTTATCGACAGGGTAGGCGCCTTGGATATTCAGACCGCATCCGGCGATGTGGAAATCCAGGCCTGCGATGGGGATGTCGCTGTCTCCAGCGCCTCCGGGGATGTGGCGATCGCCGGCTGTTCCCAGTCCATACGGGTTAAAACAGCATCGGGTACAATAGGGATCGAAACCGATCCCCGGGGAGGAGAGATATCGGCCAGAAGCGCCTCCGGCGATATACGCCTCGGTTATGACGATAGTTTCGACGCTCTTGTCTCGTGGTCCACCGTCTCGGGATCCGTCGACTGCGACTCAAGGCTTTCAGGCCCCCGGGAGGCGGTGCTGGGCTCCGGACTGACTCCGGTTAATCTCTCCACAGGCTCCGGGGATATCGAAATCCGCAGGCACTAGGAAAGCTCAGAGATAGCCCAGTGCTTTGGCTTGGGCGAGCAGCTCCTCTCTGAACGCGGGGTTTGCCACGCCGATGAGTTCCCTGGCTCGTTCCCTGACCGTCCTTCCCCGCAGGCGGGCTATGCCGTGTTCGGTAACCACGTGGTCCACCAGACTGCGGTGCAGGGTAACCGCCGAACCTTCGGGCAGCATGGGCACTATGGTGGAGACCGTTCCTTTTTTCGCCGTGCTGTAGCAGGCGATGATGCTCTTACCCAGCCCGTCGAAACCCGCCACAGCTCCTGTCGCCGTGTCGGACTGGCCGCCGGTGCCCGAATACTGGGCAGGGCCTATGCTTTCGCTGGCGACCTGCCCAGTGAGATCCACGGAAATGCATGTGTTGATCGATACCATCCTGGAGTTCTGGGCCACCACCGAGGGATCGTTTACCCAACGTCCGCGCTGGAACTCCACAGCCACGTTGTCGTCCAGCCAGTCGTAGAACTTGCGTGAGCCCATGGCGAAGGTGGTGATGAATTTTCCCTTTTTCAGCGCCTTTTTCGCGTTGGTGACAACCCCCATCTCGTACAGCTCCATCATGGAATCCACCAGCATTTCCGTGTGGACTCCCAGGTCCTTCTTATGCCTCAGGGCCAGGGCCGCGGCGTTGGGAATGCCGCCTATTCCCAGTTGGATGGTCGAGCCGTCGTCCACGAGCTCGGCTATATGGGCTCCTATGGCCATATCTGTCTCGTCGGGATTGGGCGCCGGCAGGAAAGGCACTTCCTGGTCATGCTCCACGAAGTAATCCACCCGGGAAACATGGACCTGGGTATCGCCGAAGGTTCTGGGCAGCCGGGGGTTCACCTCCAGAATAACTGTTTCGGCGGCCTCCACCATGTCTTTTTCATAGGTCACGCCGAGGGAGAGGGAAACGAAGCCATGCTTGTCCGGGGGCGTGCAGGTGCCGAAGAAAAACTCAGGTCTGTGGGCGTGAATTCTGTCCGAAGCGGCCCTGTGGAGCATGTTGGGCACGTAGGTCACGGTACCCGTGCCAGCCTTGAGGGCAGCCCTTGAGCCCGGGGCGTGGAACCAGGATGCCAGCTCGAAATGCCCCTTCATCTCGGGCTTCATGTAAAAATCGTAGGGCTTGAGGGTGAGCACCGAGAACACCCTCACGTTCTCCACTTTGCCGGCCACTATATGAAAACGTTCCATGCAGCCCTGGGGCTCGGAAGCGCACTGACCGACGATGACGTCGCTATCGCTCCTGATTTTGGAAACCGCGTCGTCCCTGGCGATGAGCTTGCGTTTATAGATATCCAGCCAATCCATGGAACTCTCCTTGCTTGCATGATCTATAACCCAAGGAAGGAATCCGGTCCGTTCGCACGAACCCCTCCTCTCGGGCGCTTTTTCTAAAGCCGTATCAACGAGGCTCCCACCGCCAGGCCCGCTCCCGAGGCGACCAGTACGACTAAATCGCCCTTGCGGACCCGGCCTGAACTCAGCGCTTCGTGGAGGGCCATGGGAATGCAGGCCGAGCCTGTATATCCGTACTTTTCCATCACCGTCGTGGTTTTCTCCATCGGCTCTCCCAGCAACTCCATCACCTGGACGATCACCGAGCGGTTGATCTGGGTGAAGAAATAGTGGGCGACCGCGGACTGCGGAATATCCGCCTTTTCAAGAAGTCGCCGTACCAGGGGAGGCCAGAGCTTCACATTCCTGTCGCCCGGGAGCCTTTGCAGCAATTCCAAACCGTATTTACCCTGCTCCAGAAGCTCCTTGGTCACCGGCTTCTTCGTTCCCCCGGCGTACACGCCCACATAGTCCCATTGGGTACCATCGGCCCTGAAGACAGCCTCCAGGTAGCCCGATGCTAAACCGTGCCGCCGGGTTTCCCCGGTCTCCTCAGCCCGCTCCAGAAGCACAGCGCCCGCGCCGTCGGCGAAAATGGACCAGCCGAAGGCGTCGCCGTCCCTGATATAGGCCGGCATGTTGTATATTCCCACCACCAGGGCATAGCGCAGGCCGGGATCGGAAATCTGGAGCCGGGCGACCATGTCCAGGGCTGTCACGAAGCTGGCGCAGGAGGCTCCCAGGTCGAAGGCTCTGGATTCATACTCGCCGCCCTGAAGTCTTCCCTGGAGCAGGATGCCCGTGGCGGGGGATATGTATTCCGGCGTATCGGTGGCTACGACAAAAAGCCCCACCTCACCGGGCTGGACCCGGGCTTTTTCCAGCGCCGCCCTGGCTGCCTTCTCGGCGAAATCGGCGCTGCTCTCCTTCAATCCCGAAAGTCTGGCGATATGCCGGCTGGCGATTCCCAACTTGGCTTCGTGCTTGACGGCGTCGAACTCTATTCCCGTCAGTTTCATCAACCTACCGTTGTCGATAGCCTCGCCGGGAACATATATGCCCGTGCTCTTGATGACAGACCGCGCCATCACTTCCTCCTGTCAGTGCAGTTTTCCATCGAAGCCCTTCTTGTAGTAGTTCCCTATTTCCATGATGAGGGGCTTGGTCTTCTCCAGGGATTTTCCGAGAAAAGTCTCCAAGCCCAGGTAATGCGCCACGCCGAGCATGAATTCGATCGCGCTGCCCTGATCGAGATCGGGGTAAGCATCGCCGAATTTCAGATATCCCCTCACAAAGGCGTCGTAGTACGCTTTGACCACCCCGGGAAGCACGAACTCCGCCTCTCGCACAAGCCGGTAACAGTGTTTGTCCAGGGACAAGAAAACGATAAACAGCCAAAGCCCCCGTAGTTCCCGTTCCACCCGATTGAGGGAAGGATCGAGGTTCAGGGAAATGAAGCGCCGCACTTCTCTGCCCACACGTTCTATGAGTTCCTTGTAAAAAGCTTCTTTGGTGGGAAAGTAGGTATAGAAAGCGCCGGTCGAAAGTCCGGCCGCGGTGGTGATCTCGTGAATATTGGTTTCGAAATAGCCCTGCTGCCCGAAAAGCGTCTTGCCTTCGCGAAAAAGCCGCTCCCTCGCGTTCGGCATGATATCGATGGGCAAAGGATGGATGGAGGTGGAAAAAACCTTCGCCGTATCCAGCCCCAGGGGCTTGAAGAGACCCTGTTCGATGATGCGCTGAAGGGTTTCGAGCCTTACCGGAACGTTTTGCAAGGCCGAGCGAATCGCGGCGAACCGCAGGCCGCCGAGGGCGAAGATATATCCTCCCTGGGAGATGCCTGTTCCCAGGGCCCTGGCCAGCGCTTCGGTGTACACTTCCTCCAATCTGCGTTCGTATTCGAGAAAGCGATACTGGCCTTCCCTGAAAACCCGTATCAGGGCCGGATTATCCCTGGAGAATTCGAAGATGATTCTAGAGAATTCCCTCAATCGCTCCCTGCTCCCAGTGCCCGGAATCGATCTCAGGGCTTCCGCTATGCGGTTTATCACGAACTCCAGGATATGCTTGAAAATTTCTTCCTTGCTCTGGAAGTAACGGTAAAAAAGACCGTTGGAAAGACCTGCGGCCCTGCAAATTTCGGCAACCGAGACGGTCCCGTACCATTTCGCGGAGAATTGTTCTATAGCCGCCTGTACGAGCCTTCCTTTACTCGAAGGCGGTCCTTCCTGGGCGGCGGCGAATACGGCCATCGTTTCTCCTTCTTCTACAATGATAACACCCTGTCGCGGCGCTCCCTGCGTTCCGTTCGCCAAGCGCTCATTCTTCGCGTAATCTTTAATGAGAACTGATTCACTTCTTCTTGGTCAAGTATAGGGTCCTTATCGTAAACGCGCAAGGGAAATTTTCAATAATTCCACCCTTCTGATGGTAGGGCGGGCGTTCGCCGCCGAATTACGAGTGCTGTTATATGCAAAAAAGACAAATAGTTATCCAGTATCGCGGCCGACATTTCGAAAAAGTCAAAAAAAACGATAAAAAATCAAAATTAGCTCTTGACGTATCGGAAAAACCGGGCAGATAGTAATGAGAGATGATTCACTATTTATGGAGTGTCCGATGCATGTAGGAATCGCCGGTATTGGTCTCTACTTTCCCAGCACAGAGCTGAGCGCAGCGGAACTGGCCGCCGAGACGGGGGTCCCGGAGGATGTGATCGCCCTCAAGTTCGGGATAAAGCGCAAGCCCGTGGCCGGACCGGATGATACCACCGCCGACATGGGCTACAAGGCAGCCCGAAAGGCTCTGGAAGAAGCCGGCGTCGCGGCAGCCGATGTGGACCTCGTGATCTGGTGCGGAGCCCAGCATAAGGACTATCCCTGCTGGCTCGCCGGCCTCAATGTGGCCAACAGACTGGGCGCTGTCAAAGCCTGGAGCTTCGATATGGAGGCTATGTGCGGTTCCATGATGGCCGCCCTGGATGTCGCCAAGTCGCTCATGCTGGCCCGGGACGATCTCAAGAATGTTTTGCTGGTTTCTGGGTACCGGAACAACGATCTCATACAGCTCTCCTATCCTCCGACCCGTTTCATGATGGACATCGGTTCCGCTGGTTCGGCCTGCCTTCTGGTAAGGGATTTGGGCAGGAACGAACTTCTCGCTTCCTCTTTCCGGGGCGACGGGTCGCTTTCCGAAATGTGCGTAGTGCCCGTCCTGGGCTCTAAAAAGTGGCCCCCCGAAGCCGCCGATGCCGCCCAGCCTTTTTTCAGGGTTCCCGACGAGGCCGCGTTCAAGAATAAGCTGGGCGAGGTTACCATGCCCAATTTCTATGCCGTGATCCGCGAATCCATGCGCAAGTCGGGCTTCGGGGAGCAGAATATCGACTATCTGGCCATACTCCACTTCAAGCGTAGCGCCCATTTGGCGGTGCTCCAGGAGTTGGGACTGAAGGAAGAACAGTCGACCTACCTGGACGAGTACGGCCATCTGGGGCAGAACGATCAGCTGCTCTCCATAAAACTGGGCTTGGAGGCGGGCAGGATTAAGGACGGCTTTAGGATTGTTCTCGTGGGCGCGGGCCTGGGCTTTGTCTGGGCCAGCTCGGTAGTGCGTTGGGGGCCCGTCGTCGGTCGAAACCAGGCCGGGCCGTCCATCGCCCGGGGCTGAATTTCCGAGATTAAATTTGGGAGGACCATTATGGATAGGATGAAAGACAAAATTTGCCTGGTCACCGGAGGAGCCCGGGGGATCGGCAGGACCATCGTCGATCGATTCGCCGAGGAAGGGGCCGGGATGGTATTCGCCCTGGACGTGAACGATTCGGGCTTTGAGGAGCTACAGGCGGGCCGCAAAAACGTGCGGGGCGCGGTGGTCAACGTCACCGACACTGCCCAGATACAGGCTTTCGTGGAAAAGGTAGTCGCCGAGTTCGGCCGGATCGACGCCCTGGTGAACAATGCGGGCATCACGAAGGATGCTCTTATACAAAAGATGAGCGACGACGATTGGTGGGCGGTCATCAATGTCAATCTCGCCGGAGTCTTCAAGATGACCCGGGCGGTGGCCCCCCAGATGATGCTGGGCGGAAGCGGGGCCATTGTTTCCATAGCCTCGGTGGTGGGTCTGGACGGCAACATCGGCCAATCCAACTATGCGGCCGCCAAGGGCGGAATCGTGGCCATGACAAAGGGCTGGGCCAAGGAATTCGCCCGCAAGGGAGCCAAGGTCAGGGTCAATTCCGTATCCCCCGGCTACTGCCGCACCCCAATGATCGAAACGGTGCCCGAAAAGGTGTTGGAACCCATCATCGCCAAGACACCCTTGGGAAGGCTGGCCATGCCCATCGATATCGCCAACGCAGTCCTCTTCCTCTGCAGCGACGAGGCGGTGTTCATCACCGGTCAGGTCCTCAGGGTGGATGGAGGCCTTGTTCTCTAGAGAATCGCTTGTGCGCATTTCCGGGCGACGATTGTCGCACCGGCACAATGTGGGTATCGCCGGAAACGCGGCGGTCCCAAGGAGGCAGTAATGAAACGTTTTGTTTTGGCCATCGCCGCGATAGCCCTGGTGGTTTCCGGCGTCGCCGCGCAGGGCACCATCAAGATCGGCGGAATCTGGACTCTCGCCGATATCACCGGAAAACAGGGGAGCGCCGCCGCTCAGCTGGCGGTTGACGAAATCAACGCCGCCGGCGGCATCAGCGGCAAAACCCTCCAGCTTATCGTCGTAGACGATGAAGGCAAGGCCGATAAGGCGGCGGCCGCGGTCGAGAAGCTCGCCACGGTGGACAAGGTGGATGTATTCGTGGGCGGCATGGCCTCGGGCGCCGAGCTTGGGAAGATTCCCTCGTTCAAGAAGTACAACAAGGTTGTCATGTCCACCGGCGCCGCCGGGTCCGCAACCGTCGAGAAGGCCCTCGGCCCCAGCCCGGAATCGGATTTCTACTTCCATCTCCATCCCTGGGATTACAATCAGGGCGCTTCCTACGCCGAAGGCTGGGACGCGATCCAGAAAAAGTATCCCAACGTCCAGATCAAGAAAATATTCCTGGCCTACGAGGAAGGGGCCTTCGGCAAATCCTCCTGGGATTCGACCAAAATCCTCTTCGGCGCCGATAAGCGCTACACCATCGATGGAGCGCCCTTCAAGAGCGCCCTCCTGGGCGGCGGCGACTACACCGCCGTGCTCGAGGCCGCCAAGGCTTTCAAGCCGGACCTCTTCCTCTGGGCCGGTTACGACGCCGACGCGCTTCCCCTGCTCGAGCAATCCAAGGCGATGAAATTCTCCCCCGGTATCTATCTCGGGGCGCCCCCCGGATGGCCCATCGGTTTCGGATCCTCCAGGCTGGCCAACAACGTCATGCTCTACGGCATGTGGTCCACCGCCATGAACGACACCAACGCCCAGAGCAAGAAGTTCTACGACGCCTACGTGAAACGGTACAGGGAAGAACCCGCGACCTATTTCGCCCTCCTGGCCTACGACGCGGTGAAGATCCTGGCCAACGGCATCAAAGCCGCCGGCACAACCGAGACAGCCGCCCTGGTCAAGGCGCTCGAGGCTACGAGCTATGCCTCGGCCCTCGGCGAGACCATCACCTTCAAGCCCTCCAACGTGATCAAGCATCAGGGCATCACTCGGCAGAAGATTCTCCAGTGGCAGGGCGGGCTCCAGGAAGTGATCTGGCCCTTCGAAGCCGCGACCGCCGCACCGGTCTATCCCTTCCCCGCGTGGAAGTGACAGGGTAGTACAATTTGAACAACCGCCGCGGACTCGTTTCCGCGGCGGTTTCTTCCTGTAAAAGGACAGTCAAGATGGCATTGAAACGACGTAACCTGATCATTTCCGTTTTCGCCCTCGCGGCGACGGCCGCGCTCTTGCTATGGAGGCCCACGGTCTTGATTTACGGGCTCCAGGCGGCCGGCCTTTACGCGGCGATCGCCATTCCCATGGGTTTGGTGCTGGGCATAGTCCACATCGTAAATCTGGCCCATGGCGAATTCATGATGTTGGCATCCTACGCCACCTACTTCACCTGCAAAGCTCTCGGCATGGATCCCCTGATCGCCATCGTTCCCACGGCGATCGTAACTGCCATTTTCGGCTGGATAATCTTCCAATTAACGATCAGGCGCGCGCTCAAGGCGCCCGAGCTCAATCAACTCATCCTTACCTTCGGCATCGCCATAGTCTTCAGCCAGGCGATCAACCTGGTCTTCACCTCCCAGACCTATAAGATGCCCCTCGACTATGTCTCAGCGTCGATGGACATAGGGGAGCTCACCTTCGGAATCTGGTCCTTCGTCTTTGTCGCGGCGGCGATCCTTTTCGCCGGAGGCTTGAATTTTTTCCTCAAAAGAACCACAACGGGCAAGGCGGCCCTGGCGGTGGGACAAAATCCCAAGGGGGCGGCTATCGTCGGGATCGACGTCTATCGCACCTACGGATTGGTGTTCGCCCTGGCCATCGCCCTGGTGGGCGCCATGGGCGCGCTTTTCCTCACTAAATCGGCGATTTTCCCCACCGTCGGATCGCCCTTTACCATGAAAAGCTTCTGCCTCGTCGCGATGGCGGGGGTGGGCAATATCCCGGGCATCTTGAGCGCCAGCGTCCTTTTGGGCCTTACCGAAAACTTTCTGCGGGCCTTCAGGGGTTCCAGGGAGTGGGCGGACATAGTATTTTTCGTCCTCATCATCGTCGTCATCATGAGTCGCTCGCTCAAAGGGAGGAAATCATGAACCGGACACTCGCCCGCTCCCTTCCTGTCGCGGCGATCGGGGTGGCGATTCTTCTGCCCATGTTCATGGGCGACTATCCCTTGCAGGTGGCGCGCAACATTATGCTTTACATGGCCCTCGCCGTCACCTGGGACATGCTTCTGCGTTCCGGGCAGATTTCTTTTGGCATCGCGGGTCTCTTTGGGCTCGGATCCTATGCTTCCATCCTGGCGGTGGTACGCGGCGGCATGCCCGGTTGGCTTTCCATACCCTTCGCGGGGCTTTTCGCCGGACTGGCGGCTTTTCTCATAGGATTTCTCATCCTGCGCCTGCGCCATACCTATTTTTCCATCGTCACCCTCGCCCTGGGGGAAATCTTCAGAATCATCATCCATAACATGCACGATTTCTCCGGCGGTCCCGAGGGTATTGTCGTTCAGCAGGGTATTATTTTCGGGGGAGCTTCCAGAAACCTGTATTGGCTTACCCTCGCCGGTCTGGCCGTGGCCCTCCTGGCATCCTACTGGTTCGAAAAAAGCAAGGTGCGCTTCGCCCTCACCGCGATCCGCAACAACGAGATATCCGCCAAGTCTTCGGGCGTGAATATTTTCCGATGGCTTTTGCTGGCCTTTGTGGTCACTTCCGCCATCCAAGGCATGATGGGAGGCATCTTCGTCATGTCCTACGGATTCGCATCCCCCGAAACGGTGTTCAGCGCCGATTTCACCCTGCTCCCTCTGGCGATGGCGCTTTTGGGCGGTATCCATTCGACGGTGGGTCCCATTCTCGGCGGGCTCCTTTTGGGACTCGTGTCCGAGTGGCTCAAGCTTCAAATTCCCTACGGACACCTGGTCGTGTACGGCGTGATGATTGTCGTCGTCATCCTGTTCATGCCCCAGGGTTTGCTCGGATTGGCCAGGAAAACCATGCGTGCCGCGGGGAGGAACCGTAAATGACAAAACTGAAAACGATCGGGCTATCCCGTAGATTCTTAGGGCTCGTGGCCGTCAACAAGGTGTCCTTCTCGATGGACGAAGGGGAAATTCTCGGCATCATCGGGCCGAACGGCGCCGGGAAAACCACCTTTATCAACCTGATCTCCGGCATCATAATGCCCGGCGAGGGAAAAATAGAGTACAAGGGGCAGGACATCACCTACATGCCCGCCCACGAGAGGGCTCGGCTGGGAATCGCCCGCACCTATCAGCTCATCCACCCGCTGGAAAACCTCAGTCTCATCGAAAATGTCATGGTGGGGTCCATCTTCGCCCGAGGGCATTCCATGAGGGAGGCGCGAAGGCGTGCCGCTGATCTCTGCGGTGAATTAGGTCTTAAGGATCTGGATCGCGACACCTCCAAGCTCACTATTCTAGAGGTCAAAAAAATGGAAATCGCCCGGGCTCTCGCCAATGAGCCGGAGGTGCTCTTCCTGGATGAGGTGATGGCGGGACTCAACGCCGACGAAACCAAGGATCTTATAGCCACGGTGCAAAGGATCGCCCGGGAGCGCAAACTCGCGGTCGGCGTGGTCGAGCATGTGATGGGTGTCATCCGGGAGCTTACGCACCGCGTGATAGTCCTGGAGGCGGGCGAACTCATCGCCGAGGGGCCCTACGAAGAAGTGTCGAAGAACCCCCGGGTCGTCGAAGCCTATCTTGGAGGAGCCGCCTGATGCTGAAAATACGCGGATTGGAATGCGGCTATGGCCGCATGCGAGTGCTCGAGGGGGTCAGCCTCGACGTGGGCAAGGAGTCGGTCGGACTATTCGGTCCGAATGGCGCTGGCAAAACCACCCTCATCGGCGCCGTTATGGGAATGAACAAGCTCTGGGCGGGAGAGATCGAGTTCGCGGGCAGGCAAATAGGCGGTACCGATACTCACCTGATGGCGCGCATGGGGGTCGCCCTCGTCCCCCAGGAGCGCGAACTCTTCCCCGGCATGTCCGTGGAGGACAATCTGGTGCTCGGCGCGGCCTATATACCCCACGCCAAGGGAATAATACCGGAGCAAATGGAAAAAGTGTTCGCCCTTTTTCCTATTCTCAAGGAGAGGAGAAAACAACTGGCGGGCACCATGTCCGGAGGCCAGCAGCGCATGGTCGCCATAGCCAGGGCGCTGATGTCCAACCCGAAGCTCCTTATCCTCGACGAACCTTCCCTGGGGCTGCAGCCTTCCATCGTCGCCGAGGTATTCGAAGTTCTGAGGGAGCTGAAGAAAACAGTATCCATCATGGTCACCGAGCAGAATGTGAGGGAAAGTCTTAAGTCCATCGACAGGGGCTATGTGCTGGAGAACGGCAAAATCGTCATAGAGGACAGCGCCGAGGGATTGAGGACCAACCCCTATGTGCTCAAGTCCTATCTGGGGATATAAGGGGGCGTCCATCCGGCGATGACCGATGGCTTGTGCGCGCTCACCGTCGCGCATAAGCGAGTGGCAACCATGGAGCGGCGGTCGGCGGATCGCATTTTTGCCGCGAGGAAAGGAGAATGCTATGCCCGATTCGATAGTGAACAGAGTTCGACTGCGTTATGAAATTCTAGGCGACAAGGGTCCCTTTGTCGTGCTGCTCAACGGCATCGCCATGTCCATCGGGCATTGGCAGGCTTTCGCGGAACGCTTGAGCGCTTCGTTCAGAGTGCTCTGCCACGATTTGCGGGGTCAGACCCTGAGCGAGCGCCCCGCAGGCGACTACAGTTTCGACCAGCATTCCCGGGATCTTTCCTCCCTTATGGAAAAACTCGGCATTGATAAAGCGCACATCGTCGGTACCTCCTATGGCTCGGAAGTCGCCATGTCCTTCGCTCTCGCTCATCCTGAAAAAACCCTGAGCCTCACGGTGATAGACGGTGTGAGTGAAATCGATCCTCTGTTGCGCGCCACCGCCGAATCCTGGATGTCGGCGGCGTTGACCGATCCAAGGGTATTCTACAAGACACTTCTGCCCTGGACCTATTCGTCGGAGTTCATCGGAGCCAACCGCCAGGCTTTGGATTCCAGGGAAGACGCGGTGGCATCCCTTCCTAAGGATTGGTTCGAAGCATTCGTAGGGCTCTGCAGGGCTTTCCTCGCGCTGGATATCACCGAGTCTCTGCATCGCGTGACCTGCCCCTCCCTGGTCGTGGTCGGAGAATTGGATATCCTCAAGCATCGAGGTTTCGCGTCCACGATCGCCGAGCACCTGGGAGGCCCGGTAAAGCTCGTGGAAATTCCCGGAGCGGGCCACGCCGCGGTCATCGAGAAACCTGGCGAGACGGCGGATGTGTTTCTCGCCTTTTTCAAGGAGTTCGGACTATGACTGGCCAGAGGATAAGCATTCTGGGAATCGACATATACTATGTTTCTCTCGGAACCGGATTCCCCATTGTCTATGTCCACGGCAATACCGGCTCCAGCCGCTGGTTCGAAAAAGTGGCGGATATTCCTGGCTACAGGACTATCGCCCTGGATCTGCCCAATTTCGGCCGATCGGGCGCCCTTGGGGCGGAGCCGGATATCCATCGTTACGCCGATTGCCTCCTGGCCTTTATCAAAGCGCTGAATCTCAAACCTCCGGTGCTGGTGGGCCATTCCCTGGGCGGAGCCGTGGCGCAATCTTTGGCTGTCCGCAATCCCGAAGCCTTGAGCGCCATGGTGCTGGTGGACTCCTCCTCTCCCACCGGCCTAATCACTCCCAGGGAACGCCATCCGGTCATCGAAATTATGCGCACGAACAGGGGCATTCTCGCGCAAGCTCTCGCCGCCACTCTGCCGACTAACAAGGATGCCGGATTCTTCGAATATCTGATCGACGACGCGGTGCGCATGAACGAGAAGGCCTGGATCGGCAACGCCGAGGCCTTGAGCCGCTTCGACATCAGCGGCCTCACAACCTCCTTCGCCAAGCCCGTGCTGGTTGTCCAGGGCAAGGCCGATATTCTCATCACCGAGGAGATGGCCAGGAAAACAGCCGAAGCCTATGCCGCGGGCGAGTTCAGGCTCATCGAAAATTCGGGCCATTCGCCCATCGTGGAAGTACCCGAGCTCTTTAAGGAAATTCTCTCCGATTTTCTCGGGAGAATAATGGGTTGAGCAAAATTTGAACGTCAGATAAAACCGGCGTCGATTGTTGAAAAAACCTCCGCGTCGAAGGATCAACCTTCCGCGAGACTTTTTATACAAGGAGAGTTCCCATGTCCAAGGTAAGCATAATCGGTGCCTACAACACCAAATTCGGCAACTTCGTCAAGAAAGACAAGGAAACGGGAAGCGTCACCGATCTAAAAAGCATCTATGAACTACTCACCGAGGCGGGAAGGGGAGCCCTGGACGACGCAGGCATCGACGCCGCCGATGTGGATGCCCTCTGGGTCGCCTCCTGCGCCCCCGGAATATTCGCGAACCAGGAACATATCGCCGCCCTGGGCGTCGAAATAGCTCCCGCGGCGTTGCGCTTCAAGCCCATGACCAGGGTGGAGGACGCCTGCGCTTCCGGATCCGTGGCGCTCTTCAGCGCCCTCTACGCCGTGGAATCGGGCAGGGCAAAGGTAGCCCTGGTGATTGGCGTTGAGAAAATGAATCTGTTGGATACAAAGGGGGTAACCCACGGCCTGGCCACCTGCTCCTACTGGGCGGAGGAGGGGGCCAGGGGCATGACCTTCCCCGGCCTCTTCGCCGAGTACGCCAAAGGGTATGCCGCCCGGTATAGGCTCGATGAGGCCACCCTCGCTCGGATGCTGGCCACGGTGGCTGCTCTCAACTATAAAAACGGCCTGGACAATCCTCTGGCCCATTTCGGCAAGGGAGGACCTTCGGATCGGCTGGGCTTGAGCGACGCCGAAGCCATTCTCGCCCTGCCGCCGGAGAAGAATCCCCTCATAGCCCCGCCCCTGCGCCTCCACGATTGTTCCCTGGTGACCGACGGGGCCGCCGCCCTGGTCATCGCCGCCGCGGACTCCAATCTAGGCAAGGGAGAACGGGCCGTGCGGATCGCCGGCATAGGACACGCCAACGAGCGGATCGCCATCTCCGCCAGACCCAATATGCATGAGCTCATGGCCGGCAAGGCGGCTGTCGCGCAGGCCTTCGCCGAGGCGGGCATAGGCATTAACGACGTGGATATCGCCGAGGTCCATGATTGCTTTACCATCAATCAGCTTCTCTGTACCGAAGCCTTGGGCCTCTCGGCCGACGGAAGGGCCGGGTATGACCACATGGAGGGACGTTTCGGCAGGGATGATCCCGACTGCGCGGTCAATCTCTCCGGAGGGCTTAAAGCCAAGGGCCACCCTGTGGGAGCCACCGGGGTTTCCATGAACGTCCTGCTTTATAAGCAGCTGGTCGGCCAGGCGATAGGAGCCGCTCCCGTCGGAAAAATCCCGCAGGTAGGCGTCAGCCTCAACGTGGGAGGGTCTTCGGTGACCAACTGCGTCACGGTGCTGAGGCGGTAATCCCGAAAACCAAGGCGGCCCCGGCGGGAATCTCCGGCAGGGATTCCCGCCGGGGCCGCCTTCGGGGCCTGCGGGCTTCGGCCTCTTCCTCCTCGCCCCCAACCCGGGCTATTCTGAATCCCTATGATCGATGGCCATGCCCTGGTGGCTGAAACAAACCGCATAAACCTCTATTCGGAGTACAGCCTCCACGACCAGCTCAAACGTCTCGCGGCGGGCTCGGGCGGTCGAATCGAAGTCGTCATCGAGGGGAAAATCGCCGACGCCCTGAGACCCGACGGCGAAATAGTGGAAATCCAAACCGGAACCTTGAGTTCGCTGGTGGACAAGGCCCGATTCTGGAGCCTCCGCGGTTACAAACAGCGAATACAGGTACCCTTGGCGGTGCAAAAAACTATCGTGAGAGTCAGGCAGGATACGGGCGAAGTCATCTCCCGCCGTAAAAGTCCCAAAAAAGAGGAACTCTGGTCGGTCTTCGATCGCCTGGTAAGGGCGTCGGGTCTTCTGTCCTTGCGGGGGCTGGTCATGGAGCTTGTCTCCATCGAAATGGAAGAGATCCGTGCCGTGCTGGAAGAGCCGGTCCGCCGGGGCCGATTTCTCAGATCCTACGCTACGATAGATCGAAACCTGATCGCCGTGAGGGAATCGAGGGAGTTTTCGAGCCCCGCGGATTGGTTGTCCTTATTGCCGGAGAATGACGATGGCTATTGGACATCGGCTTCCCTGGGAAACGCGGCGGGCATGGGCATAGGCCAGGCAAGGAAGCTCCTCTATACCTTCTGCAGGGCGGGATTTCTCAGGCAAATTCCCTCCGAAGACCGGGCTAAACGCTATGAGCCCGCGCAACCGAGCGGCGTAAAACCAGACTAAAGGCTGAAGCGCTTAACCTTCTTCGTGGTCGTCATCTCCAAAGGCTTATGCAGCACCCGTACCCTCAGGATTTTCTGATAGGGCAGCAGCTTCTGATTCACCTCTTCGACGATCGCCTCCATTCGGGCTTCCGCAACCTTGTAAGCCTCGGCTTCGGTGCCCGCGAGCTTCTTAAGCCACTCCTGTTCGGGGTACACGAGGGCTTCGATGAGCTCTGCGCTCTCGTCGTCCTTTTCGTGGTAACCCTTGACGAGAATCTGGTCAATTTCCATATAAAGCTGGAAACGGTTTTCTATTTCCTCGGGATAGACGTTCTTGCCGCCTTCGGTGACGATGAGATTTTTGGCCCTGCCGGTGAGATAAACGTAGTTTTCCTCGTCCAGGTATCCCAGGTCTCCGGTCTTGAACCAGCCGTCCTCGGTGAAGACTTCGGCGGTTTCCTCGGGCATGGTGTAATAACCCTTCATCACCATCGGGCCTTTGACGGCGATTTCGCCGATCCCATCTTCGTTGGGATCGAGAATCTTCATTTCAACCTGGGGAATAATTTTACCCACCGAATCCACCTTGTAATGTTCTTTGGGATTTAAGGTGAGGATCGGAGAAGTCTCGGTGAGGCCATAGCCCTGGATGAAGTCGATACCCAGCTCGTTGTATTTTTTGAATACCGAAGGCGCCAACGGTCCGCCGCCGGATATGCAGATGCGGATGCTGGAGAGGCTGGCCTTGTCCAGGATGCTATGGAATATTTTTTTGCCCGGATTTACCTTGAAAAGCTTTTTGATGAGCCCCGATACTCCCATGAGAAAGGAAATCAGGCCGTAGACCAGGACTCCCTTTTCACGAACACCCTTCAGAATGCCGTTGAGCAGCTTGTTGAAGAGCAGGGGCACGCCCAGGAACATGGTCACCTGGGCTTCTTTCAAGTCCTTCAGTATCTGTTTTACCACCATTTTTTTGCCGAACACGATTTCCGCCCCGATGGAAATGGCTTCGATGAATACGGCGAGCATTGTGTAGGAATGGTGTATCGGCAAAAGGGCGTAGAAAACGTCGGTGTGGTAAATATGGAGATTCGCCTGGGCGAGGTAACAGTCCGAGACTAAATTGCTATGGCTCAGCATCACCCCCTTGGGTGTGCCGGTCGTTCCGGAAGTAAAAAGAATCGCCGCGAGGTCCGATTCCAAGATACTCTGGGCTTCCGGCGGAAGGGAACCTTCGGAAAGACGCAAATCATAAATATAGTCTTTCCCCGATTCGTGCAAGGAAATCACCTTTTTAAAACCGGCGCAGAAGGTCGTAAGTTCCGCGGCCTTCTCCTCGTCCACGAACAGAATCGTCGCGTCGCTGGCTTTCAGAAGGTTTTTTGTCTCGGCCATGCTTATCTGGTAATCGATGGGCACGACGACAGCCCCTGCTTCCAGAATGGCCAGATAGGCGACGGCCCATTCGGGGCTGTTCTTGCCCGTAAGGGCGATTTTTTCTTCTTTTTTCAATCCCAAGCCGCGCAGATAAGCGGCAAGGGTTTGGATTTTTTCATACGCCTGGCTATAGCTCAGGCTTATTCGGTCCGGCGCGTATTCGGTAAAACAAGGGCGGTCGGGATAACGCAGAACGGTAATCCTGAACATCTGGGGAATAGTTGGCCAGGTTCCGGTAAAGACCTTTCCTCTATACTCGTCCAAGAAAGTCCAAGGTAGCTGATTAACCATATGACCGCCTTGCGGCTAAGCTTTTTCGCCGCGTCATCGAAGTACCGCCAGTATCGGTCGGCGGGATACGATAATAATACGCTAGAAGCTGAATACTGAAAAGATAGCCTATACCCCCAGACCCAGTCGTCCCAGCGGCTTGCGGCCGCGGCTCGTTTTTCCCCTTCCACAGCAAGCCCTTTTTCGCTATGCTTTTCTGACTGAGTCCAATCGTTCAGCCCCGGAGGAATTGCATGAAGGCGATCGAACTGGCCAAGGCCTACGATCCGAAGAGTTTCGAAGATGCTATATACAGCATGTGGAAGAGCGAAGGCTGCTTTCAGCCTTCGGATGACAAAAGCCAGCATCCCTTCACTATCGTAATCCCTCCGCCCAATGTAACCGGCGTGCTCCACCTTGGTCATGCGCTCGATAATTGCCTTCAGGATATACAAATACGCTATAGACGCATGACCAGGCGCCCGACCCTTTGGTTGCCCGGAACCGACCATGCGGGAATAGCGACCCAGAATGTGGTCGAAAAGAAGCTTCGCAAGGAAGGCAAGGATAAGCGGGATATCGGCCGGGAAGCCTTCGTCGAGGAGACCTGGAAGGTGGCGAAGGAACACAAGGCGATAATCCTCAGGCAGCTGGCCAAGATAGGCTCCAGCGTCGATTGGACCAGGGAGCGCTTTACCTTGGACGAGGGGCTTTCCCGGGCGGTTCGCGAGGTCTTCGTCAGCCTCTACGAGCGAGGCCTCATCTACAAAGGCGAATATTTGGTCAACTGGTGCACCTCCTGCGGCACGGCCATTTCGGATGACGAAGTGGAGCACGATGACGAACCGGGTTCGATGTGGCACATCTGGTACGAACTCGCCGAGGGACCTTGTCCTGAATGCCCTTCGGGCAGGATCGAAATCGCCACCACCAGGCCGGAAACGCTTTTGGGCGATACGGCGGTGGCCGCCCACCCCGAGGATGGGCGTTACAAAGGCCTGATCGGGAAAATGCTCAAGCTTCCTCTTACGGACCGGCTTATTCCCCTTATCGCGGACTCTTATGTCGATAGGGAATTCGGTACCGGGCTGGTCAAAATAACCCCAGCCCACGATCCGAACGATTTCGAGGTGGGCAACAGGCATAATTTGCCCAGAGTGAATATTCTCAATCCCGACGGAAGTCTTTCGGGCAACGCCCCTGAAAAGTACAGAGGCCTCAAGGTGCCCGAAGCGCGCAAGGCTGTGCTCGCCGATCTGGAAGCCCTGGGGCTTCTCAAATCGGAAGAAAAACTGATCCACGCCGTCGGGCATTGCTATCGCTGCCATACCTCCATCGAGCCCTATCTTTCCAAACAATGGTTCGTCCGCATGAAACCGCTGGCCGAAAAGGCCCTTTCGGCGTGGAGATCCGGGGATGTGGTCTTTTTCCCCCGGAAGTGGGAGAATACCTACGCGCACTGGATGGAGAATATCCGCGATTGGTGCATTTCCCGTCAGCTCTGGTGGGGACACAGAATTCCCGCCTTTTATTGCAAGCACTGCGGCGCCGTTCTTGTGGAGCGGGAAGATCCCCTTATTTGCCCCAAATGCGGTTCCAGCGAACTCTATCAGGACGAAGACGTTCTGGATACCTGGTTCTCCAGCTGGCTCTGGCCCTTCAGCACCCTGGGCTGGCCAAAGGATACGGCGGATTTCAGGCGCTTCTATCCCACCAGCGCCCTGGTCACCGGCTACGACATAATTTTCTTCTGGGTTGCGCGGATGATCATGGCGGGAATGGAATTCACAGGACAAAGCCCCTTCCAGGAGGTTTTCATCCATGGCCTCATTCGGGACAAGCAGGGACGCAAAATGTCCAAGAGCCTGGGCAACGGCATCGATCCGCTGGAAATAGTCGAGGAATACGGCGCCGACGCTTTGAAGTTCACCCTGGCCTACAATTGCGCCTCGGGTCAGGACATCCTCTTGGACAAAGACTCCTTTAAAATGGGTTCCAAGTTCGCCAACAAGGTCTGGAACGCCTCGCGCTACATACTCATGAACCTGGAAGGCCGGCAATTCCTCAGCCCCGAAGCGATCAGCCACAACGATCTGGACAAGTGGATACTCCATAGACTCGATCAGGCCGCCTCCCAGACTACCGAAGCCCTGAGATCCTGGCGCTTCAACGACGCGGCACAGACCGTTTACGCCTATTTCTGGGACGATTTCTGCGATTGGTACATCGAGGCGAGCAAGCTTTCGACGAAATTCGGGGACGAGGCCGAAAAAGACCGGGCCACCACCGTGCTCCTTCATATCCTGGAGGAGTCGCTCCGTCTCTTGCATCCCTTCCTTCCCTTCGTCACCGAGGAAATCTACGGCATGCTTCCCAACGCGACCGGCAGGCTGATCGTGCAGCGCTGGCCCGAATCCGATGAGTCTCGAAGATCCCCGGAACTGGCAGAAAAATTCGAGAGCCTGCGGGAACTCGTCACCATGGGGCGCAGTCTGAGATCGGAGTTCCAGATCCCCCAGGAAGCCAGGATGCCTCTTCAGATAAAACTGGACGCTTCTTTCAAGGCGGCGAACTTTCTCAAACGAAATGCCGCCCTCATCGGACTCTTGGTCGGGGGACCGGAGCCGCTTTTTCTGGACGCGACAGCATCCAAGCCCTCGGGTTCCATCGCCCTGGCCGGCAGGGGGTTTGAACTCTTTATTCAGATCAGGGAACTCATCGATATCCAAAAGTTGCTTGTACGGTTCCTCAAGGATATCGATCGGGAAGAGACATTCGCGCAAAAACTTTCCGCCAGGCTGGCGAATCGGGCGTTTTTGGACGCCGCCCCCCCCGAGATCGTCGAGCAGGAACGTCGTAAACTCGCCGAAGCCCAAAATCGAAGCGTAAAACTTCGCCGTTACGTGGAGGACCTATCATGAGTCCCCAGGGAGATACGGGCGTCAATCTCGAGAATCTGGATCTCTCGGGAATCAGGCACTCCAATCTCCCGCTGCGCTCGGAATGCGTCCCCATGGACGAGGACGCCATGCTTCGCCTCAAGAACATGCATCTGGCCCCCTATATCCAACTCGCCACCAGCCTCATCGGCAAGCTCCGGCGCAGTGGGGGCAATATGTTCAGGCATCAGCTGGATACGATGGCCATTCTCATGGACTACGGCTATATCGATTCCGTTCTGCTCAAGGCCTCGGTGATCCACGACCTCATCGAGGATCTTCCCGATTTCGACCGGGACAGCCTTCTTTCGATAGACGAGGAATCCCCGGACGTGTATAGCCTGGTCCTGGAAGTCACCCGCAGGCCTATCGAAAACAAAATCGAGTTTCTTGCCAGAATCCGCGATTTCGGCTCGATCCGCGCCAAAGTGTTGAAGTCGGCGGACAGAATCTCCAATATGATCAGCCTGGGCTATGTCACGGATATCGCCTTCATCAAGCGCTATACCGACGAAACCGAACGCCACGTTTTCCCCATCGCCAAACTGGCCGATATCCGCATGCTGGAGGAGCTGCAAAAGCTCGTCGCCACCCGTCGCGAATACCTCGCCCGGCGATTCGAAATTTAAAAAAGATGATAAGGAAGGGAGGACCGTTGCATGGACAAGAAATGGACCAAGGCTAAACTTGCAGCAGTCATCGACCATTCGGTGTTGCGGGCCGCAGCGGATGAAGCAACGCTTAAAAAGGCATGCCAAGAGGCCAGGGAGTTCGGATTCGCGAGTATTTGCGTAAATCCTTGCTGGGTTCCACTTTGCGCCGCCGAACTCGCCGGAAGTGGAACTATCGTCTGTGCGGTTGTAGGTTTTCCCATGGGAACTTCCGCCACATCCATCAAGGCGGAGGAAGCCCGGCTGGCGGTTTCCGAAGGGGCGGGGGAAATCGATGTGGTGATAAACATCGGCAAAGCGAAATCCGAGGATTGGAACTATATCGCCCAGGACATCGCCGCGGTGGTAAAAGCGGCCAAACCGGCTAAGGTAAAAACGATCATCGAAACCTGCGTTCTCGATCGCCAGGAAAAAATCCTCGCCTGCAGGGCCGCCGCGGCCGCCGGCGCCGATTATGTCCAGACCAGCACCGGTTTCGGGACCGGCGGGGCCCTTGTGGAAGATATAGTGCTCATGCGACAAACGCTTGGGGGAGTGGCACAAGTAAAAGCCGCCGGCGGAATACGTACGAGGGCGGAATGCATCGCGATGCTCGAAGCTGGAGCCGAGCGCATAGGAACCTCGTCAAGCCTGGATATCATGACTGAACATTAAGGTTGGGGCGCCCCGGGGAAAAAGTTCCGGACATAAAAGTCTCCCAAAAGCATTCAAACCCGTCGTTCCTTTCGGGAGAACCTCCCGAAGTCACCGTTAATTCGCGTCGTTCTTATCTTTTCAATATTTTGCCTTGACAGCACTTAAAAGTACACTATAGAATTTTGAGCAATAGCTCATTGGCCGAGCAAATATCGTTCCATCGTTTTTCGATATCCTGCAGTTGTTAATGGAGTCAATACATGAAGAAAAAAAGGTTTTTGATCTTCGATCTCGGCGCAAGCAACGGACGCGCCATTGTCGCCGCCTTCGACGGATCCAGGGCTGAAATGGAGGTTACCTACCGCTTCGACAATACTCCGATAATCGCTGCAGGAACCTTGTACTGGGACATACTCCGGCTATTCTCGGAGGTAAAGACAGGGCTTCGATTATCGCTCGCCAAATATCCTGATATCGTTTCCGTCGCGGTAGATACCTGGGGCTGCGATTTCGGGTTCATTGATAAAAACGGACGACTCTTGGGAAATCCTGTCAGTTATCGCGACGTACTCCGCCACCAGAGGGCTTCGCTGCTCTACGAGAGCTTGCCCAGAAGGGAATTGTTCCATCTCTGCGGGGGCTCAACCAATGAGATTATGGGTTTGTACCAGCTTTTCTCTTACAAATGCGACGACTCTCCCGAGCTTCGGGAGGGCTCCCAGCTATTGATGATTCCCGATTTGCTCAACTACCTTCTTACCGGAAAAGCATGTAACGAGTATACCAACGCGACGATGACCCTCTTGTGCGATCAGAGAAAAAAGACCTGGGAAAGGGCCATCCTCGCCCGGCTGGGAATACCCGACTCCTTCCTGCGGAATCTCATCATGCCGGGGAGCCCGATTGCCGGACTCCAGAAACAGGTGTGTGAGGAACTAGGGATCAGGCCCATATCGGTCGTGGCCCCAGCGACCCATGATACCGCTTCGGCGGTAACTGGAATACCGGTGACGGACGGGACCAAGGCCTGGGCTTTCATATCCATGGGAACCTGGTCCATAGCAGGGATGGAAACCAGGCAGCCAGTCATCACCGATCATGTATTCGACGCGGGATACGGAAACAACGCGATCGCCGATGGGCGGAATATGCTTGTCAATTATATTACCGGACTCTGGATCATACAGCAGTGCAGGCAAAAATGGATCAAGGATTTAGGCAGGGATATCGCTTGGCCCGAGATAGTGGAGGAATCGGAAAAGGCCGGTCCTGCCACGGCCTATATAAACGTTGACGATCCTTCCTTTACGCAGATGATCCCCGATATGCCCGGCGCGATAGTTCGGTATTGCAGAAACAGGGGACAGAAATTGGAAAATTCGATGGGAGCCGTCTCGCGTACGGTATATGAGAGTCTTGTGCTGAAATATAGGGAAAATCTTAAAACCCTCGAAACACTAACCCAGAGCAGGTTGGATCAGTTGAATATCGTCGGCGGCGGCATCCAAAACCATACGCTTTGCCAATGGACTGCCGACGCTGTGGGAATTCCGGTGTTCGCCGGACCGGCTGAGACTACATCGATGGGGAATCTCCTGATGCAGCTTAAATGTGCCGGCGAAATATCCTCCCTCGAGCAGGGCAGGGAGATATCGCTCAAGTCTTCCGAAGTGATCCGGTACGAACCAGGCGCAGGAGAACCCTGGGATAACGCGGCTGGAAAGTTTCAGGCGATTGTTTCTTCAGCGGTGATAAAATGAATTTTCCCAGAATCTATCTGGCCATGGATAATTCCTTCGCCGCGAAGCGTTGGACGAAACCGGATGAGTGGGCGGCCTTGATAAAAAGCCTCGGCATAGAATGCATCGAGGCCAGCGCCGATACGGAGGCGGATCCGTTCTATTGCGGCGAAGAATACTTGAATGAGTGGATCGATGAGGTCAAAAAGGCCTGTTTGACGAACAAGGTCAGGGTAGTCAATTTTTTCACAGGGTACACGTCATATCGCACCATCGGATTGGCCCACCCTGACCGAAGAATCAGAAATCGCATAATAAACGACTGGCTAGGGGTCATGGCCAGAGCCGCCGCCAAGGTAAATGCCGGTCTCGGTTTCTATATCCATGCATTTCCAGAAAGCGTTCTTTTCGATCCTACGGCGTTCGGGGTCGCCAAAGACAAACTGTACGATACCCTAGCCGAAGTTGCGCGACTTGCGAAGGAGGCCGGGGATGTTCCCGTCATTCTTGAACAGATGTACACCCCCCACCAGATACCATGGACAATCGCGGGGACCCTCGAATATCTGGAACAACTTACCCGCAGGGCGAATATTCCGGGGTACGTGGCGATCGATACCGGCCATCAAACGGGACAGTACCGGTTTTTAAAGCCTTCGATGAACGATTTGGCGATGCGACTGGAAAAAGACGAGCCCGCCCCCTACCTCGGCGCCGAAAGGCTGTATGGCATGTATGATGATGCGAGGAAAGGGGAAAGGCGGAGCTTTAAGGAAGCAGCGTCGAGAATAAGCGGAGAAATGGATAAATACCCGCATTTATTCGCGCGTTCAGTAGATTGCGATCTCTACCGGTGGCTCAGCGAGGCGGGTTGCTATTCGCCGATCATCCATCTGCAGCAAACGAACGGCAAATCCTCCTCTCATCTGCCTTTCACCAGCGCCAACAATAAAAATGGCATTGTCGATCCGATGGCGGTTCTGAAAGCCATCGCCGAATCCTATGAGGATGGCGAGGACGAAAAAATGCCTCCGAAGGTAAGGGACATTTACCTGACCTTTGAAATTTTCCCCCATACATCCGACACTAAAAGAGAAATAGTATCAGCATTGGAGGAATCGGTAAGGTACTGGCGGAAGTGGATTCCCGAGGATGGTGCGCTTCTCTCAGGGTTGATCGATTGATTAAGGTCGGCGCTTCTTTAAAAATCGCTCAACTTCCGGCAGGGAAGGCATGGCGCTCTGGGCGCCTTCCTTCGTCGTTGAGAGCGCTCCCGTGGCGTTCGCGAAGCGCACCGATTCGATGAGTCCATAATTCCTGCCCAGCGCGAATGCCGAACCGGCATTGAAAGAATCTCCTGCCGCCACAGTATCTATCGCGGCGACGGGGAAAGGCGGCACGTGGATCGCCGATCGGCCGTCGGAAACCCAAGTCTCCCGGGCGCCAAGCTTGATGACGACAGTTGGCTGGTTCAGAAGAACAGCACAGATCGTCTTCTGAGGCTGTCAAGGAACGATGATCGCCTTCATGATCGTCTCGTTATTCAACGACGCGAAGGCTTTATCGATATCTTTCAGCGCGAAAATGTTGGACGCGTACGGCTTTACATCGAGAATCCCGCTTGAAATCAAGCGTAAAGCCTCGCGGTTTTGCGCCGGTGATGAAGCATGTACGCCGTATACCGACATTTCTCTATAATGAATCATATTGCTGTCGATGAATCCGGTACTGACCGTTGGGAGTCCGCCGAACAAGCTTATCCTGCCGCGTTTTGCCGTGACGTTCATGGCATCAGTCTGAGCCGAACCTACCGAACAGGCGACGATCGAGACAGTCACCCCTCTGCCGCCTGTTAGCTTCTTTATCTCGTCGCCGAGGTTTTGCTTGTTCGGATTCACGATGATCAGCCTGTCGTTGATTTTTTTCGCCGCTTCGGCCCTGGCGGGGTTTACTTCGATCATTATGACCTTTTCGGCGCCTTCTATTGCGGCGAGCTCGGCGTGCATGCAGCCGATGAAGCCGGAGCCAAATATCGCCACCACGTCCCCTGTGGAAATTTTCAAGTATTGATGCGCGTTGATAATGCAGGCTATGGGTTCGGCGAGCACTGCCTGCTCGGAAGGAACGGTGGCGGGCAACTTGCTCACGTTGCCCATTTTTATCGCCCTCGGGGGTATTTCCATGAATTCGGCGAAAGTCCCGTCGTAGTCGAACCCGATCGTTTCCAAGGAATCACATACATTCGTATGGCCCGATCTGCAGTCTGCGCATTTTCCGCAACCGATCGCCGGGGCGACCTGCACCCTTTCGCCGACCGAGAACTCGCGAACGTCTTTTCCGATAGCGACGATCTCTCCGACGACCTCGTGGCCGATTACCCTCGGAGCTTTGATCTTGGGGCTCCCGAAACGATAGGTCCTGAGGTCTGTACCGCAAATGGAAGTCGCTGCGACTTTGATGACCGCGCTCTCCTCAGTCGGCGCTGGAGGCTTTTTTTCGAGGAGGGCAAGTTTGTTCTGCTTGCCGTACACGTAGGCGAGCATTTTCAGAGTACCAGCAGTCCCGGTCGTTCCATCGTATATGGCCCCTCGGTTATGGTCAGCTTCGGAAAGCTGACAGGCTTTGTAATAAAGAGCGGGCCTTCTTCCATGGCTATGAAAGCGTCTTCCGTCTTTGTCCCGGAGACTACGGGATTATAGCAGTAGCACTGATTAGGCATCGCCTTTTCGTGGCGCAGTTCGGAAACGAGATACTCCCTGTTGTAATATCCCTGGGGACCGCCCTGGTGATGCTTGTAATACATGTCTCCGTAGCCAAATTCTTCATAGGCCTTTTTGCCGATCAGGTGCGGAACCAGGTCGTCGACTCCAGGTCTCGTCGCGCTGATCATTCTGCACTCTATCTGCGCGGTCTTTGTGTACTGGTCGAGCAGTCCCTTGGGGGGAGTGCCGAAATACACCATGCGGGTAGTCGTGGTGATCAATCCCTTGTATCGTCCGTTGCACGACACCATCAGGTGTTTTTTCAGTTTGTTCATGGTGGGTATGGCGTGTCTGTGTTTCAGGACCCGTTCGTCCGCGGCGACCAGAAAGAGCACCTGATCGATTTGTTCGGGCCATAATGCCTCGGCGACTCCTCCGGCAATCTCGTACTCGGTCATCCCCGGCTTGACCGTGGCGACATATTTTTCCAATGCGGCGGACATATAGTCGCCCAGGTATTGATAACGGCAGATCTCGTTGTGGGTGAGTGAATAGCGAAGCGGGTTGATCTTGTCCTGGAGCATGCGGGTACTGTCGAAATGAATGTCGGAACCCACCTTTCCCATGTCCCCTACGATTTTTTTGATAAACTCCATATTCCGGTTTTCATACCAGGCTTGTGAAATTATTTCAAAACCAAGCTCCTCGAGCAGCTGCTCCTCCCGCATCCTCGCCTCTTCGACGGCATTGGTGAGTGCGTATTTTTTTCCGTCCTTCGTGACGAGTATCGAAGCCACTCCATCCTCGGTGCAGATCGTAACGAGATTGCTCGAGCCGGCGGTTATCCAGGAGAAGTTCGCCTGCCTGGTAAGATAGAGCGCATCCAGCTTTTCCGACTCCAGGAGCCTTTTGATTCGATCGACCTTTATCGCGATCTCTTCTTTTCTTCCTTTAATTGTCGTGTCTTCGATGTATTTCCGACTATTCATGTGAAAACCTCCATAGCGTTTGGCCAAATTCCTGGTGATGTTGTATCGACTTACGTAGGAGTAGGACCACGGTGATGTTCATTATATGTGTTAAAAATGTGTTTCGTCAACGAAAAAATGTTAATATGTTTAAACATGTGATGTTAAAAGGTAAAGTATAAACATAAATATTGACAAGCGGTGGTTCCGTGGTATCATCAAAATACCGCCCGAGGCGATATGCCGGGCACGGCGGCGCGATATTGGGTGGTAGATCCCGTCTGGATAGGCTTTGCTCTTAATGCTACCAGGCATGGTATGAAATAAGGTGACGAGGAGGGGACCATGATAAAGAAAAAAATGCGTGCGGCGGTGTTCGAGGGCAATGGAGTGCTGAATATAAAGGAAGTCGACACGCCGATCGTCGAGAAAGGAACTGACGTTCTCGTGCAAGTCGAAATGTGCTCGATATGTGGTACCGACGTTCATATAATGTCTGTTCCTCCAGGGTATATCGCGGATCCGGGAACGATTCTGGGGCATGAGTTGGTGGGCAAGGTCGTGGCAGTCGGCCCGGACGTGAAAAACATTAAGGTCGGCGATAGGGTTGTGACGAACCCTAACGACTATTGCGGAGTCTGCGCATACTGTCAGCACAATCTTCCAAATCTCTGTGAGAACATCATTCCCATGGGCATTGGCGCGAACGGCGGGTTCGCCGAATATGTGAAGGTTTCCGAGAAAGTCGCGCATAAAATCTCTCATTCTGTCCCCCCCCAGATCGCCGCTTTCGCCGAACCGCTCGCCTGCGCGGTCCATGCGTCGAGCAGGATCCAGGTGAATCCCGCCGATAGCGTCCTCGTGTTCGGCGCAGGCCCCATAGGGCTGATATTCGTCCAAATAATGAAAATCCGGGGAGCGAAGCCGATCATCGTGTCCGAACCCTCGCCTCTCAGAAGGGAGTTTGCATTGAAGTGCGGAGCCGATTTTGTCGTCGATCCTCTGCATGAGGATCTGACTGGCCTGATCGCGGCGAAGACCAGGATCGGCGTCGATTTCGCGATCGATGTCGTCGGATCCCAGGTATGGGAAGGAGTGAAGGCGGTGAGAAAAGGCGGTTCCGTGCTGCTTTTCGGCTTTAACGCCAAAGCCAAGCCCCTCGTAGAGCAACATCAGATCACGAACCGCGAGGTCTCCGTCCTGGGAACCTGGCTGGCCAACGACGCGTTCCCGAAAGCGGTGAAAATTCTCGAGAGCGGCATTCTGGACCTGCGTTCGCTGATCACCCACTCCCTTCCCTTGGAAAAGACGGGGGAAGCTATCGAAATTCTCAGAAAGGGTGAGGGTGTCAAAATCATGATCGATCTTTCGCTATAAGCGCTAAACTATTTCTTGGCATAACGATGCGGTAAGGAGGAAGAGGATGAGCAAGATCAAATACAGTGCGATCATCGGTTCGCTGGGACAGACCTATGATCGGTTCATGAAGTGCGGATACAAGGATCCGGAGCTGGATAAGGTCGAGTTCCCCGATGTCATAAAAAATCTTGAAAAAATGCAGGTGCTTCAGGGCGCCGATCTCTATCAGGCGCCTACCGGCCCGCTGTCGGATCCCGATACGGTCAACGAGATTCTCACCAAATCGCGTCTCGAAGCTTCCTCCGTACTCCCTCTCGTGTTCGGGGAGCGCAGATGGCAGAAGGGGTCCATATCCGCTGCGGATCCGGAGATTCGCAAGGCCGCGATGAAATTGATCAAGCAGAATATCGATTTCAACGCGAAGCTTGTCGGCTCTCCGAGCGTAGACCTCTGGCTGGGCCAGGACGGATTCGATTATCCGCTGCAGACCAATTACTCCAAACAGTGGGACTACCTGATCAAGAATGTCAGGGAACTGGCGGACTACAATCCTAAAATCAAGCTAACCCTCGAAGGGAAGATCCGGGAACCCAGGAACAGATCCTTGGTCGATACTACGATGACAGCCCTGATGATGTGCATGGAGATCGATCGTCCGAACGTCGGCGTTGCCATCGATACGGGACATGTTTTCCAATCCCAGCAAAATGTGGCGCAGAATATCGAGATCGCCGCGCGCCACGGCAAGTTGTTTATGATGCACGCCAACGATAATTACAACCTCTGGGATGACGACATGATCGTCGGCTCGCTCCGCTTGACCGAATACCTGGAGATGTTCTATTCGCTTAGAAAAGTCCAGTACGATGGATTTGTTTCCGTCGATATTTTCCCCTATCGCGAAGACCAGTATGAAGCGACGAAGCAGAGCGTGCTGAACATGAAAAAGTATGACGAGGCGGTCGATAGGATCGGATTCGAGCGCCTAGGAGCGTTAATAGAAGAGGGCGATCCATGCAAGATTACTGCGGTGGTAAGGGAAGCGCTGTTCAAGTAGGGCGTTTTTAGTGACTTCGTCATCATGAGGGGGAGAGGTATGAAGAAACGGTATTGTTTTGTCATAGAGATCAACGAAGACCAAATGGAAGATTATGTCGCGCTGCATAAGAATCCCTGGCCCGAAACGCTCAAGGGCCTCAAGGATGCCGGCGCCGATGAATTGGTGATTTATCGGTATAAAAACTTTTCGATTCTTTTTTACGAATGCGAAGATATCAACAAAGTATACAAACTATGGGGAGCCAATGAGACTTGTCCTAAGTGGAACGAGCGTCTTAAGAACGCGTACAAGATATCCCCCAAAATCGACGGTTCAGGCGACGTGGAAACCTTGGAGAAAATTTTCGATCTGAATCAGCAGTTGGCCGGTAAGCTGGAGCCTTATTGAAAGTTTGGTAAATATTTGGTAAAAGATCTATCATAAAATGTTTCAATGTCCCAAATGCATGCTGAACCCTGGTTAGGTGGACGATGGAAAGACGAGATCAATTGTTGGGCTTCTTGGAAAAGAATCGTTTTCTCACGATAAAACAATTGGCCCAGGAACTGCATGTCTCCGAAATGACCATACGGCGCGATATTGCCTTGCTGGCGAAAGCCGGCAAGGTTAAGACCTTTTACGGCGGGGTGTCCTTGAATACGGAAATTGAGCCCCCCGTAAAAGGTCATTATCGGATCGACGCCGAATTGATTCGAAAAACAGAAATCAAGAAGAGGATAGCCCAGAAAGCCGCTTCCTTGATCGAAGCCCATGATGTGATTCTCATCGATACAGGTTCGACGACAAGCGGCATAGTCGAGTATATCCCGGAGGGAAGAGACCATACGGTCTATTGCTACGCGCTGAATATAATCAATAGCGTATGCGAAAGGGAATCTTTGAACGTGGTGATATGCGGAGGCTATTACCACAGAAACACGAAAATGTTCGAAAGCGAAGAAGGCGCTTCCTTAATTAAAAAAACACAAATCAACAAAGCGTTTATGGCTGCCCGGGGCGTGACCGATACGGTGGGAATCACCACGGCTGAACCCTACGAAATCAACGTAAAAAGGGCGGCGTTGAGCGTGAGCGAACAGAAAATTCTTCTTGTGGACTCATCCAAATTCGGCAAGGCCTGGTATGCGAAGTATGCCGATCTTACGGAGATGGACATAATAATCACCGATGGCGATATCAAAGAAGAGCATGAAAAAATGATATTGGACAAAGGAATCAAGCTGATCGTCGTTTAAGCTATTGCCTTGGCCTTAATCCTTCCCACCTACTTTATATAACGAAGACATTATGCATTTCCGCGCCCATGGTAAAAAGCCACCAGCAATTATAATAAAATGTTGACGGCTGATGATAACGATGTTAGAGTATTAACATCGGCTGTGCGGGGGAATGTGGCTTCAGAAATGCTGATGATTCCTGTCGTTTGCTTAAACGCTTCATGGCCTTTGACGCATGCTGGTTTCGGCCAGGCATGCAGGTTTGGAATTCCGGGGGATAAGGATCTTGACCGATACCATTTTAGAGATTCGGAATATTTGTAAAAGTTTCTCGGGAGTTCCGGTTCTCGAAGATATTAACATGAGCATAAAAAAAGGGGAGGTTCATGTAATCGTCGGCGAGAATGGCGCTGGCAAGTCTACGTTGATGAAAATCATATCCGGCGTGTACAGGAAGGATAAAGGCGAGTTATTTTTCGAAGGGGAGCCTGTTCAGATCAACAACGTCCAAAAAGCTCTCAATGTTGGTATCGGCATCATTCATCAAGAGTTCAATCTTCTGCCCCACAGGACGATCGGGCAGAACATATTTCTCGGCCGGGAACCCATAAAGTCAAATTTCCTGAAAATAATCGATCATGACCTCATCTGCAAAAAAAGCAAGGAATTGCTGGATTACCTGGAACTCGATATCGATCCCCGCACCCTTGTCTATAACCTGGGAATCGCTCAGCAGCAGATGGTCGAAGTGGCGAAGGCTCTATGCTTCAAATCGAAAGTGCTGATCATGGACGAACCGACCGCCACCTTGACGCGCAAGGAGACCGTAAAGCTATTTGAAATAATCAAAAAATTAAGGTCCGAGGGGGTATCGATAATTTACATCTCCCATAGACTGGAAGAGATCAAGCAGATCGCCGATACCCTAACCGTCCTCAGGGACGGGAGGGTGGTGGGGGATTTGAGCATAGAAAACGCCAGCATCGATCAGATCATCCGCATGATGGTGGGGAGGGAAATAAAAGACCAGTATGAAAGGCAATATCATCTGCACGGCGAAGAAGTACTGAGGACCGAAAATCTTGGCGCTAAGCGTTTTTCCAATGTTAACATCAGTTTGCACCGGGGAGAAATCGTCGGGCTTTCCGGCTTGGTCGGAGCCGGAAGGACGGAGATAGCTAAGACTATTTTCGGCGAAGATGCGATAGAAAAAGGCTCGGTTTATATCTACGGGAAAAAATACCAAAGGATGAGCACCCAAAAGGCGACCAGACTCAGGATAGGCTTGGTTCCCGAAGACAGGAAGGAAGAAGGTGCGATCATGGAAATGCCCATCCGGCATAATATCGTCCACGCGGTATTGCCGAGGCTTTTCAAGTCCGCCGTCATATCCAGAAAGACCGAGCTGTCGGTGGCCAAAAAATACATGGAAGAATTGGGCATACGAGCGCCTTCGGTGAACAAACTCGTGAAGTTGCTGAGCGGGGGTAATCAGCAAAAGGTTGTAATCGCCAAATGGGTTTGCGCGGATTGCGAGATCCTGATTTTTGACGAACCCACCAGAGGAATAGATGTCGGCGCTAAGGCGGAAATTTACGGGATCATGAGCGAATTGGTCGAAAGAGGGAAGGCGATATTGATGATCTCTTCGGATTTGCCGGAATTGATCGGCATGTGTGATCGGATTTATACGATCAAGGATGGCATGGTGACGGCGGAATTTTCCAGAACCGAAGCGACGCAGGAAAAAATCCTTGCGGCCTGCGTGTGAATTTATGAGAGGCTTATCTTGAAGAGCAACAAATACTCAAGATACAGAGAAATTACCGGTCTCCTGGCGGGTGTAGCGGTTCTGTTTGTTTTTATGTCCTTCGCCGCCGAGGGATTTTTCGGCTGGTACAATCTTCATAATGTGCTGAAGGATCTTCTAATTTTGATGGTGGTCGCTTCCGGTATGACACTGGTCATCCTTTTGGGAAAAATCGACATGTCCGCCGGATCGGTCATGTCGCTGGCCTCGATAGTTACGACCCTGTTGTTGTCCTATGGGATCAACATAGTCTTCGCCCTGCTCGGAGGTCTTCTGGCAGGCGCGATCATAGGTCTCTTGAACGGGTATCTGGTCGGAGTACTGAATCTTAACCACTTTGTCGCGACCTTCGCTACGATGAGCATAGCTAAAGGACTGGCGCTCGTGGCCTGCAATGGTGACATAATAAGTAGCGACAGCGATGTTTTGCTGTTCATCGGCACCGGCAAGATATTTGGCCTTTTCTTTATCGTTTGGTTTTCTGCGATCCTCTTGATAATAATGTTTTTCCTGTCCACAAAAACGAAATTCGGATACAAGATTTATTCGATAGGCGGATCCGAGCAGGTTGCGCGTTTATCGGGAATCAAGACAGCTAACGTCTATCTGGTGACTTATGTGATAGCTGGCGTTCTGGCCGCAGTCGGCGGAATATTCATGGCGGGAAAGGCTAACAGCGGCAACGCGACGATCGGCGACGGTTACGAGTTCAGCGTGATAGCTACGGTATTGATAGGAGGCACCCCGTTCGAAGGCGGTAAAGGCGGATTGCTGGGTACGCTTATCGGGGCGATGTTCCTCGCCATTCTTAAAAACGGTTTAAGCATGCTCGGATTCACTCCCGCTTGGCAGTATGCGCTCATAGGGCTGGCGATCCTCATAGCGATCGTGGGTGACGTGTCCATCAACGAACGCAGAAAGGCGGAAGAAAAGAGAAGGGTAGGGCTATGAAAAGGATCGTCGGCTTCGCGTTGAACTACTATAAAATCATCCTTCTTCTTGCCATCCTCGCCGTGTCGAGCAGCGTCACTCAGGATCCGCTTCAAAATATAAAAAACATGATCATGATCCAGGCTCCTTTTGTCATGATTTACAGCTTCGGAATGACATTGGCGGTGATAACCGGCGGGCTGGATCTTTCGCTCGGATCAATCGCTGCGTTCTCCACCTGCGCCGCGGCCTTCCTGATCATTAAGGATCAGATTTTTATCGGAATCGCCGCGTGCTTGCTCATAGGCGCTGGGTTGGGCCTGTTGAATGGGCTGCTGATAACAAAGGCCAAGGTCAATCCCTTCATCGCGACCTACGGTATGGACTGGGTGATACGAGGCGCCGTGTATATCATGATGGGCGGCGCCATGATTTATCATTTCAGCAGTGATTTTAAGATCATCGCCGATGGCAGCTTTTTGGGAATATCCAATCTGGTGTATATCGCCCTCGCCATACTCGCGATTCTCATGTTCGTATTCCAGAAGACCGTATTCGGAAGAAATGTCTACTCCACCGGCGCGAATATCAAAGTCTCGCGTTTGACGGGGGTAAATACGGACCTCGTAATCGTAGTTGTCTATATGATTTCAGGCGTATTGGCTTCGACCTCGGGATTGCTCTACGTAGCCAGGCTGGATTGCGCGGAGGCCTTTCTCGGTAAGAATTTCGGCCTTCAAGCCCTGGCGGCTACCCTCATCGGAGGAACATCGCTACAGGGGGGAAAAGGCGGGGTGGGTAATACTGTCATCGGCGTGCTCATCATGGTGTTTCTAATGAACTGCCTCAACGTGCTCAAGGTGTCTACCTTGTGGCAGGACGCGGTTTTTGGATTGGTCATAGTGGTTTCGGCCTTGCTAGAAATGGCTAAGCAGAGATATGCGAACTATCTCCAACTATAAGAATCCCGTGCATGCATTCGCATGAGAAGGATAAAGTTTAAAGGAGGAAGGAAAATGAAAAAAGCCTTCGTAGTTTTCCTGGTGGTTCTTTTTTCAATCTCTGTCTTCGGAGTTTCTGCAGCCCCCTATCCCGGAGCCGTCGGCAAAAAGGCGACTTTGATACTGAAGGACTTGACGAACCCTGTATGGATACAGGCGGCGGAAGGAGCCAAGGCTGCGGCAAAAGATTTCGGGATGCAGATCGAAGTCGTCGCGCCTATCGTTTCGAACAACAACGATGAGCAGATTCAGCTGGTACAGCAGGCGATCGCGAAACGCAAGGACATCCTGATTCTCACCCCAGCGGATTCGAAGGGAATCGTTCCCGCGGTTACCGAGTTGAACAAGGCGAAGATCCCCGTGATCAACCTCAACACAAAGATCAATAACGAGAGCGGCAGGGCGAACAGCGAAACCTTCGTGGTTGCCGACAACATCACCTGCGCGACCCTATGCGCCACTGAGCTGGCGCGCCTGGCTAACGGTTCCGGCGAGGCTATCATTCTCCAGGGTCCGTCGGGCGGCCAGGTGACGATCGACCTGACTAAGGGCGCTGAGGATACCTTTGCCAAGTACCCGAATATCAAGTTAGTGGACAAAAAGGAAGCTAAGTTCGACAGAGCCACCGGCTACAAGGTCACTCAGGATATGTTGATCACCTATCCTAACCTGAAAATCATCTTCTCCTGCAACGACGAGATGGCCTTGGGCGCTGTAAAAGCCGTCGAAGAGGTTGGAAAGCTCGGCAAGATCTTTATCGGCGGAATTGACGGCAACAAGGATGCCATGGCCTCGATCAAGGAAGGGAAACTTAATGTCACTGTATTCAAGAATTTCTGGCTCCAGGCATACACTGCCGTAGAAGCTGCCGCCAAGTTCCTCGATGGACAGAAGCTGCCCGCCTTGATCCCCGTCGATCTGGGAATCGTCACAAAGGAAAATGTTGAAAAGTATCTTGCGATGTAATTAGAAGCAATGGTTCCATGGCGGGGTTTCGTTGTTAGAATCTGTAAACAGCTCCCCCGCCATTTGCTGTTTCACTACCTCAGCTCCTTCTATAAGAGATCTATATAAAAATATCCTAATCATTGTAATATAATATTTTGGGTTATTCTGAAATAATTTTCTTGACAGCACTAAATATCTCGTTTATGCTCTCCATGAGCAGAAATTCAATATCTGAGCAATGGCTCTAATAAGAACAATAAAGCTCATAGCAGCTTGGTCGTTGGATATATAGCGAGCATGTGAGCAAGACGGGGTCCGGGAAAGGAGGGTGCCAAGAAACAGGGGAAATGGCTTTCTATTGCAAAGCCTTTCTTGCGGAACCATAAGGGATTATGGTCCGGCTTTAGGCTCGGAGGATTGTCTTCATTTTTCAAGGAGGTATGAGAATGAGGAAAAGGTTCTTGAGTGTAATGTTCATTTGCTTGCTCCTTGTGGGAGGCAGTGGACTCGCTTTTGCCCAGGGCGATCCCGCGCTTGCGCAGAAGTATAAAAACGCAAAGCCCGGAGAAAGCTTTCTGATAGGCCACATAACCTTCCATCTTGGACAGGAATACGCCATCATGGTGTACCAGTCCATCGAACAGGCCTGCAAACAGATGGGACTTAAATTCAAAGGTGCTGTAGCAAATACACAGGCCGACTGGATCGAGCTCACCGAAAGCATGATCGCCTCAGGGGCAAAGGCGATTATCTATAATTGTCCGAATGCGGAAGTCATGCCCAAGATAGCCGAAATCGCGAACAAGAATAATGTCTTTATCGCCAGTTATTTCGGCTATACCGGTGATATATGGCCGGGAGCCTACGGCCCAAGGTGGGTGTTAGACAACACACCGCTATCGGACGAACAAACGTTTATCCCTTTAACCTTGCTCATGGAAAAAATGGAGCAGGCTAAAAAGAGCAAGATATACATCCAGCAAGGCAGCAAGTCCGCAGCCACCGTATCAACGGTGTTGATTAATCTTGGAGTATTCCAGGCCCTGCTTAACTATCCAACAATGCAGCTGATGGGCTTCCAGTATGGTGAATGGGGATATGAGGGCGGGCGTTCAGGCGCCGAAGCTGCGCTGGCTGTCAGAACCGATTATGAAGGCTTCTGGTCGGCCAACGATTCGATGGCCACGGGAGGCCTTAAGGCGCTTCGAGACCGGGGCGTTGAAATCGGGGCCTTTACCGCTTCTCGCGACATGGAAATGACAACGGCCCAGGATATTTTAAAGGGAAGATTCTTGGTCACTTCTGGTTTTGCAATTCCCTACTATGGCGGCAGGCTGGTGCCTATGCTCTACGATATGTGCGTGGGGGCCTGGTATCCTACTCCCGAAGAAATGCTCCAGACCGGCAAGCTGACTGTTTACGGACGTCCGGGGGAATTAGAGAAACTTGCCGAAGCAGCAGGGATCGCGAAACACGGAAGCTTCAAGACTGGACCGCTTGAAGAAAATCTCAAGCAGATTCTTATGCAGATGAAAGAAAAGAATCCGAGCTACCCCTACGATTTCAGGCTGATGTCCCTCTCTAAGACCAAGGAACTAGGTCTTAAGTATGACAGGACGGCTGGCGCAGGGGATATCTTGGGAGCACATGACTACTACTTCATTCCCAAGCTCAAGAAATTTGGTAGCATCGATGCTTGGAAAAAACATGTTGCGGCACTCTATAGTTTCTTCCTCGACATCAGCTGGATGACCGATCAACAGGCGGCCAAGGAGATGGCTAAGAAGTTCCCGAAAGAACTAAAATACGAGGCGGTTTGGGAGTAAAAAGGGTAAGAAGCACCATGCTCTCATTCTACAGAAGAGTTAAAAAATGATTTACAGGAGGGGCTGTCTTTACAGCCGGCCCCTCCTGTTTTATCAATTATTCAAGGGTAAAGTATGAAAGAAGCCCGCAATGAGAGAAGAGGTCTATGACAGAACGGACACTAACGCCAATTTTGGACGTTCGCAATGTATGCAAGTCTTTCGGGAAGGTTTATGCCCTCGAAGACGTCAGTCTGAAGATTTTTCCCAGCGAGATCGTCGGTGTAGTGGGAGAAAATGGTGCGGGGAAAACCACTCTTATGAAAAGTCTTGTTGGAATCCATGTCCCTGAAAAGGGTGAATGGTACGATAAGGGCGTCAAGGCTGCCTTTCCTAAGGATCCAAAGGATGCCGCTAAAAAAGGTATTTCAATTGTTTATCAAGAACGCGGGGTAGTGCCGAGCCTTCAGGTCTATCAGTTCCTTTTTTTGGGGAATGAAGAAAAATACGTTGGAGCCTTTGGTCTTCAGATTCCCAGAATGAAAAAAGCTGCCCAGGAGATCATCGATGAATTCCACATCAAGTGCGATATTGAAGATTTTATGTTTGAGCTTCCCCTATCCACACAGAAAATGGTGGAAATTGCCAGGGCGGTGGTAAATATCAGGCTGGAACAGAATAAACAAGACGCCGATTCGGTGATCATTCTCGATGAGCCGACGGCACCTTTAAATATCGAAGAACGCCATGAACTTCTAAACGAGATAGTACGGCTCAAGGCAAATTGTTCATTTGTATTCGTTACACACATAATGCAGGAAGTCATGGAATACATGGACAGAGTGATAGTGCTCCGGGACGGACGGCAGGTGGGTGAGTATGATATGGCAACCAATAAAGTGACGGAAAACGAGCTTGTCCGAATGATTCTTGGAAAGGATATTGATGGGCAAGAAAAAATACAAAGGATCCCAAGCCGCGTCGATAATTCAGAAACAGTTCTGTCCTCCAAGGAACTCTCTAAGCGGGGCAGTTATTATAATATTTCCTTCGATTTATCGAAGGGTGAGTGCCTCGGCGTCCTAGGTTCGGCCGGCTCGGGTAAAAGCGAGCTTATCGAGACAATCGCCGGTATAAACGGGTACGATGAAGGGGATCTCCTTATCCGGGGTAAATCGACCAAGAATCACGAGCTTCCCTATGCGCGCCTAAAAAAAGGAGTCGGATACTTTTCCGGAGAGATCGCCAACGAGCTTTTCTATGATTGGCCGATCACAAAAAATATATCAATCTTGAATATCGAAAAAATCGTCACAAAAATTTTTCATTTTCTTAATTTTAAGACCGAGAAGACCCTTGCCGCAGATATTTCCAAACAGTTGAGAATAAAAACACCTAACGTCAATATAACGGTTAGCTCTTTAAGCGGGGGCAACAAACAGAAGGTGACTGTCGGAAAATGGCTAGAAAAAAAACCGGACATACTCCTTCTAGAAGATCCGACCATCGGCATTGACGTAGGTGCAAGGGAGGACATCTACGAGACAATCCTCAACATGAAAGAGCAGGGTATTTCGATGATATTGGTGAGCGACGATCCTAAAGAGTATTCAGCGTTGTGCGATCGTGTACTCATGATGCAGCAAGGTAAGGCTCAGAAAATAATTTCGAAAGAAGAGCTTAAAGAGGTATTACAGACATGAGCATGGTAAACCGAAAAAAAAGCCTCACCATTCTTTCTGTGGTAAAGAATTACCCGGTGATCATCATCTTTTTCGGACTGATTATTCTATTCTCTATCCTTTACCATCAGCGTTTCCTTTCGCCGGCGAACCTAACCGCTACACTGAGACAGTTCATTACCTTGATGCTTTTCTCCGTCGGACCGACCTTCGTCATGCTGCTTGGATCGATGGATCAATCCTTTATCGGAATTTGGATGCTTGGGAGTGCTTTTCTATGGCTTCTCACACCGATAATTGGACCAGTAGCTTTGCTGGTTTTCCCGTTGTTCGGCCTTGTGTCCGGGCTTTGCATAGGTGCGATTCACGTTAAACTGCGGATTCCTTCATTCATCCTCACGCTCAGCGTATTGATTATTTATTGGGGCTTGACCGCAATAATTTCAAAAGGAAATCCTAGAAACGTCCCGGGATATAGTTTCCTCACGGATGATATTATTCCCTTCGTGCCGACACCACTTCTCTATTCTATACCGATTATACTGCTTTCGGTGTTCATAGTAAAACGCACAAAACTCGGTACCTATTTTTATGCAATCGGCTCTAACGAAGAAGGTGCCCGGTTGGCGGGCATTAATGTGGAAAAGTATAAGATAGTAGCCTTCGCGCTCAGCGGCTTATTCTCTGGTATCGGCTCTATTGTCTTATTTCAGCACCTGGGAGGGACCGTCCCTGTTTCTTTCAGCATGAATAATGTGGTCAGACCATTAATTGCGATCATACTTGGCGGTACACCCCTTTCTGGAGGGCGGGGAGGACCGCAGCGAACGATTCTAGGAGCGCTTACCTTTTCGGTGATTTATCGCGGGCTCTATCTATCGACGCTGGGCGCAGAAGTCATAGACCTGATCGTCGGTTTGATACTCATAATTTCTATCGTAATCAGTTCAAAGGGCGGAGAGCTGAGGGGGGTGGAAGTCGCATGAGCCTAAGCAACAATAATGAAAAGATGTCTATAGGTCGTTTTATTTCAGAGACCGTAGCTTCGCCTACACGCATACCCTTCGTTGTTGTCATTGCCGTGATACTCATTTTCCAGCTGATGAATCCTACCTTCTTGAGCTATCAGGGCTTAGTCACGCTGGTTTATTCCATGTCCTATTTTCTGATCGCCGCCTGCGGCCTGACCTTCGTGGTTATGATGGGGTCCTTTGATTTTTCAAGCATCAGCGTGATGAAATTTTCCGCCCTTCTCTGCGTACTCTATATTGATGATTTCGGTCTTTGGATTATCCCCATAACACTGCTTTGCTGCGCGATAATAGGCTTTGTCAGCGGTTTTCTTGTGGCCAAGCTTGGAGTGCCTTCCTTCATGGCGACCCTCGGTATTTCCATTGTCGTTGACGGTATATCACTCCTGATGTCCAAGGGCTTTCTCCATTTGATGGAACATGAGGGTTTCAGGTCAATATCAACAACGTTCATCGCAGGAATCCCTTCGGTATTCCACTGGTCGATAGCAATCTGGGTACTCTGTGCCGTGCTGGCGGCGACAACTCCCTTTGGTCGAAGGACCTATGCGATCGGCGGAAATGCCCGTGCGGCGGTGCTCTCGGGCATAAATCTGGACAGCCAGAGAATCCAGGTGTTCATGCTCAGCGGGCTTCTTGCGGGAGCTGCGGGTGTCTTCTACATGTCCCAGCTCGGCGGAGGCTCTGTAGAGATCGGTGGGCAAATGATGATTCCTCTCTTTGCCAGTGTTGTGGCCGGAGGCACTTCGCTGCGCGGAGGCACCGGCGGCCCCCAGAACACCCTCCTGGGTGTAATAATTATTACCTGGATTCAATCCGGCTTGCGTATGATGGGCACTGGAATGGAGACACAGATGGTTATTCTGGGACTCATCGCTATCGGTATGAGTATAGCGACTACCGACAGAAATAAGTTCAGGCGAGTGATTGTAAAATAATTGGAGACGCTGCGTTTGGATCTTTCACTGGCAGGCGCAGGCCTTTCGTAAAAGGATAGGAGGTCTGTGGTGAAGGCTTTTACGTATCTGGAGGATAAATCGTTAGTTATACAGGAGCATCCCGCTCCCAAGGCGCATGACGATTCCATGCTTGTCAAAATTGTCTCGGCGGCGATTTGCGGTACCGATCTTCGCACATACAGGTTCGGAAGCGAAAGAATTGTCGCACCCAGAATTATGGGGCACGAAGCAAGCAGCATTGTCCAGGAAGTAGGGAAAAATGTTCGAGGATTCAAGCCAGGGGACAGGGTGATGACAGTTCCGGCGATCGGCTGCGGCCATTGTAAATGGTGTAGAAGCGGCGTCACCAATATGTGCGAAGAGCTCCGTACGATAGGTTTCGATTTCCATGGCACCTTCACCGAATTTATGGAAATCCCTTCAGAGGCTCTGTCCCAGGGCTATGTATTGAAAATCGATGAAAGGGTTTCTACCGACGAAGCCGTGATTGTGGAGCCTGCTGCCTGCTGTCTGAACGGACAGGAATTTTTAAAAATCAAGCCTGGCGATAAGGTATTTATATTCGGAGCTGGATTTATCGGCTGTGTCCATGCCGAACTGGCCTTGATACGTGGTGCCGGGCGTGTCGTAATCGCCGATATATCCGCATCACGGCTTAAAATTGCGCAAGAGCTTCTACCTTCTGTTACAGTGGTCGATACATCGAAAATTGATGTTATCGATTATGTGAGTAAACTCACCAAAAGGGAGGGCGTCGATGTGGTCATTACTGCGGCTCCTTCGGGAGCTACTCATGAGTCAGCTCTTGCGATAACTGCAAAGCGGGCAAGAATAAGTCTGTTCGGTGGAATCCCCGGCGACGGGAAGGGTTTTCTTAATAGCAATACGATTCACTATAAGGAGCTGTCGGTATTCGGTTCTCACGCTTCGACGGTAGCTCAGAATAAGCAAATAATGTCCTGGGTCGCCGATGGCACTCTTAATCTTAAAAAATACATTTCCGCAAAATTCCCCCTCGAAAAAATTCATGAGGGATTTGAATCTTTAAAAAACGAAGCGATGCTGAAGGTACTTATCATCCCGTAAACCCACTGCATGCTTCAGGAGGCGGTTGTGAAAAAAACAGGTTATATCTTATCAATAGACCAAGGCACTACCGGAAGCAGGGTTATCCTTTTTAACCATGATGGCGAAATCCATTCCATGGCGTATCGCACGCTGAGACAGATATATCCAAAACCAGGCTGGGTGGAGCACGATCCTGAAGAAATCTGGAACTCAGTTCTAGAATGCATTCACGAGGCCTGCGTAAAAGGAGCCGTCAATGCGCGGGATATCCGCGGTATAGGAATAACCAATCAGAGAGAGAGTACTGTTTTATGGCGCCGTGACAATGGAAAACCGGTATACAACTCGATTTGCTGGCAGTGTAGGCGATCCGCGGATATCTGCGACGCCTTAAAAGCCAAGGGATACGAAAAAGCTGTCACCGAGAAAACAGGCTTGGTGATAGACGCATATTTTTCTGCGACAAAAATAAAATGGATTCTCGATACTGTAGAAGGGGTGAGAGAAGAGGCTGCTAAGAACAACATATGCATGGGGACCATCGATTCCTGGCTGATATGGAATCTGACCAGGGGTGAGGTCCACGGCAGTGATTATTCCAATGCCTCGAGAACGATGCTCCTCAATATTCATAGTCTGGAGTGGGATGAAGAGATTCTAGGATGGGTAGGAATACCGAAGAATATTCTGCCCCGGTTATTCCCGAGCAGCGGTCTGTTTGGAGAAACCCATCCATCGATCTTCAACGGGGTTAGAATTCCCATCACAGGCGATGCGGGAGATCAGCAAGCCGCAACCTTTGGGCAGGCTTGCTTTAAGCCCGGCATGGCGAAGAACACCTATGGTACTTCTATTGCTGTAATGATGAACACAGGCACTAGTCCCTTCCTCTCCCGACATGGACTGACTACTGATCTCGGCTGGAAGATCGGAAACAAGGTGGAGTATTCACTTGAAGGTGTCAGCTTTATTGGTGGTGCCGCGATCGAGTGGCTCCAGGTAGGGCTGAAACTCTTCGATAACGCAGCCCAATGCAGTGCCTTGGCCGAAAAGGTTCCCGATACCGGAGGAGTGTATATGGTACCGGCCTTCACCGGCCTGTGCGCCCCTTACTGGGATATGTACGCTCGGGGTTTGATTATCGGGATTACCCGCGGAACGAGCATAGAACATATTGCCAGGAGCGCGATTGAATCGATCGCCTATCAGACGAGAGACATGATAGAGACCATGCGTCAGGACAGCGCGGTGATTCCATCCTCTCTCAGGGTTGACGGTGGCGTCACGAAGAGCAACTTCCTGCTTCAGTTCCAGGCTGATATCTTGGGGATTGTGGTACAGAAGCCAGCGATCACTGAAATGGCCTCCCTGGGCGCATGCTATCTTGCCGGGCTTGGCGTGGGTTTTTGGGAAAGCATCGAAGAACTTGAACAAAAATGGAAGCTCCAGGAATTATTTGAGCCTCGTATGGAAAAATCTCGCAGAGACGATCTGTATGGGGACTGGAAGAGAGCTGTGGAGCGAACATTCAAATGGGCGCATTGAGGGCAGAGGCTTGATTTAAAAAACGCCCCGCATAGGCCATGCGGGGCAGAAGGTTCAGTGTTTTAATAAAATCGGCTGCTAAAAGCTTAGTCCATATAATACCCGCCGTTTATATTAACCACTTCTCCGTTGATAAAAGATGATTCGTCGGCGGCGAGGAAGAGAACGGCTCTCGACACATCGCTGGGCGTTCCCAGCCTCCGGACCGGGATCTTGTCCGAGATGCTACGTTTTTTCGTATCGTCCCAGTAGGTCATCATTTTTGTCATGATGGCATGGGGAGCTACGGCGTTGCAGGTGACCCCGTGGGGGCCGAGCTGGCGGGCAACAGACCGCGTAATGGACATCACAGCGCCCTTGGTAGCCCCGTAGACGAAGGTTGAGGTATTGTCTCCGTTTTTACCCGTAATGGAAGCAATGTTGATAATTTTTCCATACTTAGCTTTTTTCATTACCGGGGTTACGGCACGGATCAGCCAGAGCACGGCCTTCAGGTTTATATTAATCGTGTCATCGATAAGTTTATCAGTGGTTTCTTCGATCGTGGCGGGGATGAGTATCCCGGCATTGTTGACCACTATGTCCAAACGACCATACGAAGCGATAACTCTGCTTACCAGTTCGTCGATCTGGGCTCTGTCAGATACATCGCAGATTTCAGAGGAAGCTTTGCCGTTCTTGTCCCTTATTTCTTTTACAACCTCATCGGCGTATTCGGCTTTTATATCACAGACAATTACCTTGGCGCCTTCTTCAGCTAGGTCGATAGCGATCTGCCTTCCAATTCCCTGCCCCGCACCGGTGATAAGCGCAACCTTTCCTTCGAATCGTGGACCAATCATTTTCATGCTCCCTCTATTAAGTATGTCTTAGTAGCTGCCTGTACTCTTTTGCCCGCTGATAAGGAGTACGCCGGAGCTCGTACCAAGCCTGGTCGCTCCGGCCTTTATCATTAGGACCGCATCCTCGAAGGTCTTAATGCCTCCCGAGGCTTTTACTCCCATTTGGGGACCTACGGTCCTGCGCATGAGGGCTACGTCGGCCACCGTAGCTCCGCCCTTGCTGAAGCCCGTGGAGGTTTTAACAAAATCGGCTCCGATGTCCTTCGCCAGCTGGCAAGCCATGATTTTTTCCTCGTCGCTGAGAAGGCAGGTTTCTATGATGACCTTTAGCAAGATACCCGTCCTGCATGCTCGCCGTACCGCGAGCATGTCCTCTCGAACGAGCTTAAGATTGCCCGCCTTGAGCGCTCCTACATTGAGTACCATGTCGATCTCGTTCGCTCCATTGGACACCGCGGTGCGAGCTTCATAACTCTTGGCTCTCGAATCCATTGCTCCAAGGGGAAAGCCTACGACGGCGCAGGTTTTTACCCCCGTTCCGCCCAGTCTTCTAACACAGTGCTCGACCCATGAGGAGTTGACGCAGACAGAATAGAAGTGATGTTTTGCCGCTTCGTCACAGAGCGTATTGATTTGCTCCACCGAGGCATCAGGTTTTAGCAGGGTATGGTCGATGTAACGCGGCAGGTCCGAAGGAAGAATTCCGTGATCCGTAAAGGACTGCTTCCCAGGCTCCGCCCCGGTCGCTGTTTCCGGTTTTGACGGGGAAGCGGCAGGGCTAGCCTGGCCTGCCTTGGTACTCATTCTCGTAAGGACTTCCTCGACGATTTTCTGTACTAGTTGGTTCTGATCCATCAGTATTCCGAGCCTCCTCGCTCCAAGGCCATAATTTTATTGATCCGCACGATGTGCCGCCCTCCAGCGAAAGGTGTCTCGAGCCAGACTCGCGTCATTTCGACGAGTTCTTCCGGTTTGTGAAGGGGCCCGCCGAGGCTTAAGACATTTGCGTTATTGTGTTCCCTACTGTTTATTATAGTCTTTAGATCGTAGCACATTGCGGCCCGAATTCCCCGGATTTTATTCGCCGCCATGCAGGAGCCTATGCCGGCTCCGTCGAGCACGATGCCCCGGTCGCAATCTCCACTGATAACCTTTTTGCAGACCGCCTGGGCGATATCGGGATAATCGACCTTGTCCGTGCCGAAGCACCCGACATCCACTACCCGATATTTGAGGAGTTCGAGGTATTGGACAAGCATTTTTTTCTGCGATACAGCCCCGTGATCGGACCCGATAGCGACGCTGCGGACCTTGTCTTGGGCATTGTTGTTCAATTCAGCGCTCACGTGTTCTCCTCGATATCGATTCTATCGACGATCCCGCAGATCGCGGTCCGAATGGTAACAGCGTCTTCGTCTTCCACCACATTCCGCGCCGAACCACCCTCGTCCACGACAATGACGATATCGCCAATACCCGCCTGTACTCCATCGACCGCGAGTATGGATTTTCCCTTGTATTCGCCTTGGGCATCTATGGGCTGTACCATAAGCAGTTTGTGCCCCAGGTAGTGGGGATGTTTCTCCGTGGAAACCACATTGGCGACAACCTTTCCGAGCATCATTTGCGTTCTTCCGTATTCACGGCATCGACGATGCCAATGATCGCCGCGTCGCCGGGATTGAACCAGCCGTTCGGGTTCGCCTGGGCCGCTTCCTTGCCGGATTCGAAAAAGACCAGGTCTCCCTCGCCGGCCTTGACCGTATCCCAGGCGACTATGGCAGGACCAGCTTCCTTGCGCGCGTAATCCAAAGGCTGCACGAGGAGCAGCTTTAGACCATCAAAACAGGGTAGTTTTTTTGTGCTCACCACTCTGCCGATTACTTTTCCGAGCTTCATCGGGCCATCCTTATACTATCCTGAAGGCATCCACCAGGGTACAGCGTCTTTCTCTGGTAAAGGTGCGGGGTCTCGTTATCCCTTCTCCGGTGGGGCTGGCTATGGTGAACGAGGTGTATCCGGCGCCCCCCTGGGCCAAACCGGCATAACAGGGACCGTTCTTGATAAAAAGCGAACAGTTCATCGCCTTCGCCATCCGGGAGAGTTTTTCAATGTCGTGGGAGTGGATCATCGCCGAATGGCGACAGCCACGTTCTACTATCACGGCAAAATCGATGGCCTCATCCACCGTGGGCATTCTGACCAGGGGCAGGACCGGCATGAGCTGTTCCGTCCAAACGAGCGGATGTTCGCGTCCGACTTCCATGAGGAGGAGCTTCGTCTCCGCCGGCACGGTGACGCCCGCCGCAGCTGCAATCGCGACAGGGCTTTTCCCCACATAGGTTTTATTAGGGGCCCCCTCCCGGTCAGGTCCGCCGGGCTCGGCGATCACAAGCTTCGTCACCGCGTCGATTTGGGCGCCGGTCAGTTCGAAGGCGCCGTTTTTCCGCATCTCTTCCTTGAGCCTGTCCGCGATCTGGGCGACCGCCAGTACTTCTTTTTCGCAGATGCAGACGACGTTATGGTCGAAACTGGCACCGAGGACGATGTCACGTCCTGCTTTTACGATATCGGCAGTGGCGTCCACGACGCAGGGAGGGTTGCCCGGGCCGGCGCAGATCGCTTTTTTCCCGCTCCCCATCGCGGCTTTGACTACGCCTGGACCGCCGGTGACCACGAGAAGGGAAATGTCCTTATGTCGCATCAGGGCGTTGGCGCTTTCAATGGTCGGTTCGCTGATCGCGCAGAGCAGGTTGAAGGGCCCTCCCTCCATATGGACTGCCTCGTTGAGCATGCTGATAAGACGACAGGAAATGTTCTTGGCGTTCGGGTGAACATTGAAGACAACGCTGTTTCCGGCGGCTATCATGCCGATCGCGTTAGATTCTATCGTGGCGATGGGATTGGTCACCGGTGTGATTGCTCCTATGACTCCCCAGGGCGCAAGCTCGGTGAGCGTTAGGCCATGTTCGTCCGTGCTTACCCTTGGCTCGAGGTCTTCCACACCGGGAGTTTTCATCGCCGCGAGTTTATTCTTTACCTGCTTGTCTTCCACGTTTCCGATGCCCGTCTCAGCGACAGCCTGAGCGGAGAGATCGGCGTTGTTCCACAAAACAACCCGCCGCATCGCTTCGATGATCGCCCGCCGAGTATCCAAGGGCAGGGCGATGAGTTCCCTCTGGGCGATCTTGGCGGCCGCGACGGCCGAATCGAGATCGAGGAAAATGCCGGCTCCCGCAGGATTTTGTAAAGGTGTACTGTCAGACTGGGTATTCGCAACGGCTGCTATAGAGCTTCTATGAACAGAGTCCTGTACTTTGAGAAGCGCCGCTATCTCCGGATTTCGCATTACCTCTTCGACTATCGATTGAATCTCGTCATTCAGGTTCGCCATAATCTCTTTCACCTCAGTCCTGAACCCAGACATCGACGCCCTGCTGATCGATGCTATCGACTATCGCGACGATGAGGCAGTCGATAGGCTTGTCAGCCGTCCCGGAAGACCACCGGCAGGAACTGCCCTGTGTCACCAGTACCAGATGCCCTCTATCGGCTCCTACGAGATCCAGGGCGACAAGAAATTCGCCCCTACCTTCTCCGCGTTGATCGCAGTCTTCGATGAGAAGGAAACGGGGATTGGCAACTCCGTCGGATCGCTTGTCCGCGACAATAGTGCCGCGGATCCGGGCTAGTGTCATTCCGGCGCCACCGATTTTTCGTAGGTGAATGCGCCATCTTTTTCGATCGCATCCACGATTGCGATGATGGTGGCATCCGAGGGCTTACCCTTGGTTGTTTCGGTCATCCTGGCACTTGACCCTGTCACATAGAATACGATTTCGCCGGCGTTGGCGCCGACACCGTCGATGCCAACGACAAAATCGCCTTTGCCCTTGAGGCTTACAGGATCGATCCTTTCGAGAAGCAGTAGCCGCAGCCCTTCCATGCTCGCCGGCTTATGCGTCGAAACGACAGTTCCTTTCACCCGTGCAAGTTGCATAGCGTGTTCCTTATTTGGATGCTGAGACTGGTTTTCTGCCTAAGGGAAGCGCCAAGTCCACCGCTTCGTGCGGTCTGGGGATCACGTGGGTGGATACGACTTCGCCGACCTTTTCGGCCGACCGAGTTCCCGCGTCCACCGCGGCCCGGCAGGCTGCTACGTCGCCGCGCACGATAGCCGTTACATACCCTCCGCCGGTTTTTTCGAATCCGACGAGATCCACCTTGGCCGCCTTGACCATGGCGTCGGCGGCTTCCACCATCGCCGCGAAACCTCTGGTTTCGATCATCCCGAGCGCATCGTTCGTATCTGCCATACCGAATCTCCTTTAAATCCTCGTCGCGTTGGTTGCTATCGTTCTGCCGTCGATGTCCGCCAAGCGGGCTTCGACGACCTTTCTGGCCTCGATAACTTCAGCTTCCGCTCCGGCGATATAGACTCTGCCGAAGGCTCCGAATCCCACAACTTCGATGATATTCACGTCCGAGGTCTTTTCCGCTTCGTTGGCCGCGTAGTAGGCATAGCCCGCGGGCTCCACCTCCAGGACATAGAGCGTATCCCCGCGCAGGACCATGTTGCCGTGCCGCACCTTGTTGATGAGCTGGGCGTGGTGGTCCGATATGTTTTTAATAAGCTGGCTGGTCATAACCCGGGGTTTGAGGCGGTCTTTTTCACTCAACTTCAGTTCTCTAAGCACTGCCTCCCCAGCCATTCTCGCGTCGCCCTGGTTGTCCGAGTGCACTTCGAGCAGGCCGTAGGCTCGCTCAACGATTTGAAGCCCCGGGGTGACGTTGGTCGCTTTCAGCGCTATGTCGGTCAGCCTGTTGATTTCGATGCCCGGAGCGATTTCAATTATGCAGCAAGCCTGCATTCCGATGGGATAATAACCCTTACTCACTGTGGCGATAAACGAAGCGTTCTGCAATTGAAGGGAATCAAGGAAAACATAAGTTCTCAAATCGACTGCCATAGTTTATACCCTCTCTCCGCTTCTTCCGAGCGGAAGCGCCCGATCAACCGAATCGTGCGGCCTGGGAATCACATGGGTGGATATAACCTCACCAACCTTTTCGGCCGATCTGGTACCGGCATCTACAGCGGCTCGGCAGGCGGCTACATCTCCGCGAACTATCGCCGTTACATACCCCCCCCCAGTTTTCTCGAAGCCGATAAGCTCAACGTTGGCGGCCTTTACCATGGCATCGGCGGCTTCGACCATTGCCGCAAAGCCCCTTGTCTCTATCATGCCCAGCGCGTCCTTAGATTTCTCCACGATATTCCCTCCTAAAAGCCTTTAGTGTTGCTTGATCGATCGATAGCCGAAGCCAACGACCGGCTGTTTCAATACTTCATCAGTTCCCTGGCGGTTTGCTCGTCGGTAATGAGCACGCTGATATACCGCTGATGGATGGCCGCGGCGATAGCCCGGATTTTAGACGCTCCCGCGGCTACTCCAATGCGCACTTTCCGATTGTCTTTAAGCGTCTCGAGAGGGATACCGACGACTCTGTCGTGTACCTCATCGTCGACGAGATTCCCGTCCTTATCGAAAAACCGGCTTAGGATGTCTCCTACCGCGCCTTTCCCGGTTAGGCGCTTAAGGTCCTCACCCGAAAGGTAACCCATCTGAAACAGGCTCGCTGATTGGGATACCTCGCCGATGGATATCAAATTTACCTCGGCCTTGCATGCAATATCGAGCACTTCGTGTATCCAAGGCTCGGATTTGAAGGCTGCGGCCCGTTCCTTGGTCTGGGCTATTGCCGGTGCCCATATGTTGAAGAATTCTGCGTCCAGTTTTTCGGCTATTTTCTGTCCTAACAGAAAGGGGTTCATCGACACGTTGACCATGAGATTCCCGATCAGCGATACGACATTCACCTTGCCTTCTATGGAGTGGGGCTCGAAATAATCCGCCAGGTATGCGGTCGTGTTGCCCCATCCCACGCCGAGCGTGCAGTCGCCGGCGGCGCTCAGCCTGCGTTCCAGGTAATAGGCACCCCCCATGGCGAAGGACTTTCTCAGGCTTTCCGGATGAGTATCCGAGGAGGGAATGACGAGGGCATCCTCAAGTCCGAATTTCCTTTTAAGCGCCTCCTCGATGCCCAGGAGGTTCACCCGGGGGTGCTTGAGCGTGAATCGGATAACTTCCAAGTCACGGGCTTTTTCCAAATATCGCTGGACTTTTTGCCGGGAGAGGAATATTTTTTCCGCAATTTCAGCTTGAGTCAGTTTTTCCTTATAATAGAGCCATGCGATTCTCGTGATGAGATCTTCTTCGGAGTCATCGTTGAACGCTGCGGATTTCATTCCTCCCGTCCTTGTCATCTATAAAATCCTCATGTTTTAGTCAGGTTAATCGATACTTTAATCGATGCGTGCTCTCCCCGGTTGGTTTTAACAGAAAACACTATGAACAGGGGAGTTGAAAGCCAAGGCGTTGACAAAGAATACGGAGTTTGAGTCCCCGTGTTAAGGGGTGTGTGAGCGTCTCTGTTTTTTATCAATCCAATCAAGCTAGGCCTTCTTTTGGGAACAGCAGATATTGTTCAGCAAAATGCCAGGACACCGCCGTCCACGACCAAGGTCTGCCCGGTGCAATAATCTGAATCGTTGGAAGCGAAATATAAAACAGCGCCGAGCAGTTCTTCAGGTTTTCCAAGTCTGCCTACAGGAATAGGATCCACAACCTGTTTTGTAAAGTTTGGATCACTCATGGCGCGTTCAGCCATTCCAGTGTTCGTGGTTCCGGGAACGACAGCGTTTACCTGGATATTCCAGGGGACAAGCTCGAGAGCAAGCGATCTGGTAATGGTAAGTACCGCCGCTTTAGTCGAATGGTATGAACAGAGTCCCGCTTGGGCTGCAAGGGCGCCTATGGAGGAAATATTAACGATCTTTCCGTGCTTTTGTTTTTTCATCACTTCGGCTGCGGCCTGGCTGCAGAAGAGTGTGCCTTTGGCATTGACGGCCATATGCTTGTCCCAATTCTCTTCCGTAATTTCACAAACAGGCTGGGCTTCTAATATCGCTGCATTATTGACCAGGGCATCCAGTGACCCGAAGGTGTCGACTGTCTTCTTGACTAGGGCAGTTGCTTCAGATTTTTTCGAAATATTGGTTCGTACAAAGAGAGCCTTCCCCCCTAATGCCTTGATTGCCGCCTCGACCTCTTTTCCCTTTGCCTCGTCAAGGTCGGCGATGACGACATTAGCTCCTTCACGCGCAAGGCCTACTGCGTATGCCTTGCCAATACCTTGAGCTCCCCCAGTAACAATAGCTGTTTTGTTCTGCATCCTCATAATATCCTCCTCGAAATATTGTAAACAATACAATCATGGAGCTATTGCTCATATATTGAATATATGCTCAATATAGAATAAACGAGGTATCATAAGCTGTCAATGATAATCCTTGAAACTTAGATAGGAAAAATATCATTGACAACGGGTGGGTACGGATTTAGTATAACTTCTACGCTTTATACCGGTCTTTCTGGCCTGGGAATAAGGTGTTTCGAGTTTCCTTATCGGGAGGAATATAGATGAAAAAAGCACTTCTGGCGCTTTTGGTCTTAGCCATGGTGGCGGCACCCGCTTTCGCGCAGTTCAAGGTCGGCCTTGTGACCGACGTCGGCGGTATCGACGATAAATCCTTCAACCAGGGTACCTGGGAGGGTATTGTACGTTTCGCCCAGGACAATAAGCTGCCGAAGGCGAACTATAAGTATCTGCAGTCCTCCGCCGAGGCGGACTATGTCCCCAACCTGTCCACCTTCGCCGATGAGGGCCTCAACCTCATCATCGCCCCCGGATTCCTCTTCGAGAAGGCCATGGGCGATGTCGCGGCCAATTATCCCGCCCGCAAATTCCTTATCATCGACACCGTCGTCGCCAAGCCGAACGTTGTCAGCGCTACCTTCGCCGAGCACGAGGGCTCCTTCCTTGTCGGCGTCGCCGCGGCCCTCAAGGCCAAGGCCGATGGCAAGAATATCCTCGGATTCCTGGGAGGGATGCAGTTCCCCCTCATCGAGAAGTTCCAGGCGGGGTTTGAGCAGGGAGTCAAAGCCGTGGATCCTTCGTTGACGATTCTCGTGGACTATGCGGGCGACTTCGCTGCCCCCGACAAGGGTCAGGCTATCGCCCAGAAGCAGTTCAACGCCGGCGCCTATATAATTTTCCACGCCGCGGGCGGAACCGGAAACGGCATGATCAAGGAAGCCAAGGAAAGATCCCAGAAGGGCGATATCCGCTGGGGGATCGGCGTTGACAAAGACCAGTATTCTGACGGTGTCTACGGCAGCAAATCCGCGGTTCTCACCTCTATGATGAAGAGAGTCGACGTGGCCGCCTACGAGGTTTCCAAGATGACCATGCAGGGCAAGTTCCCCGGCGGTCAGGTGATGGTGTTCTCCCTGGCCAACGACGGCGTGGGGATCCCCGACAATAACCCCAACCTTTCCAACGATATCGTCGCCAAGGTTAAGGAATATGCGGCAAAGATCAAATCTGGCGCGCTGAAAGTGTCCGAGGTCCCGGCCAAGTAAGCGTTTTCTGTCTCCGGTCCGGTCTTGACGGGAAGCGCCAAGACTAAAGGGGCCGCCCGCGCAAAGCGCGGGCGGCCCCTTTTTCTGCGCAGCCGATCGGGAACCAGGATAATCCGCCGCAGATGGAACATCCCGGCTTCACCGCGATCTAGCCTGGCGCATTTTCGCTGTGGTATACTGCCAAGAATACGTAAAACCCAGGGGGCTGAACGGTGGGTTATATCATCGAGATGCTCAATATCACCAAGGACTTTCCGGGCATAAGGGCGAACGATAATGTGACACTTCAGGTGGAGGAGCGGAGCATCCATGCCCTTCTGGGGGAGAATGGGGCGGGAAAATCCACGCTGATGAGCATTCTGTTCGGGCTCTACAAGGCCGAACAGGGATCCATACGAATACGCGGCAAGGAAGTAAGCATCGAAGATCCGAATGTGGCCACATCCCTCGGGATCGGCATGGTGCACCAGCATTTCAAGCTGGTGCAGAACTTTACCGTGACCGAGAACATCGTGCTTGGAAGCGAACCCCGGAAAGGAATCCTGCTGGACACCAGGAGCGCGGAGAAAAAGGTCGAGTCCATATCGAAGCTCTATGGCCTGGCGGTGGATCCCAGGGCGAAGATAGAAGACATTTCGGTGGGCATGCAACAGCGCGTCGAAATATTGAAGATGCTTTACAGAGACGCGGAAATCCTCATCTTCGACGAACCTACGGCGGTGCTGACCCCCCAGGAAATCCACGAACTGATGCAGATAATGAGGCGTCTGGTGGAGGAAGGAAAGACCATTGTCCTCATCACCCATAAGCTCAAGGAGATCAAGGCGGTGGCGGACCGCTGCACGGTTTTGCGCCGGGGCCGCTGCGTGGGTACCGTTCCCGTCGCCTCCACTACGGAAGAGCAGATGGCGGAAATGATGGTGGGTCGGGAAGTAAATTTTCACGTGGAAAAAGGAGCGGCGGCACCCAAAGACGTGCTTCTCAGGATCCGCGATTTGGATGTCAAAAACTCAAAGGGTCTTTTGGGAGTGAAAAAGCTTTCCCTGGAGGTGAGGGCGGGAGAGATTCTAGGCCTCTGCGGTATAGACGGGAACGGCCAAACCGAACTCATTCAGGCTATCACCGGGCTCGCCAAGGCCGAATCTGGCCATATTTTTCTCAGGGAAAAGGAAATAACAAACCTTCCCATCAGGGAACGGCTGGATTTGGGTCTGGGGCATATCCCCGAGGATAGACATCGCCACGGTTTGGTTCTGGACTTCAATCTGGACGAAAATCTGGTGCTCCACAATTATATGCAAAGGCCCTTCGCCTCCTGGGGAGTTTTGAACAAAAAGGCTATCAAGGACAATGCGGCCCGGCTCATCGAAGAATTCGACGTCCGCTCCGGCCAGGGCGCCGCCACTCCCGCGAGGTCCATGTCGGGAGGCAATCAGCAAAAGGCCATCGTAGCCCGGGAGATCGATCGCTCGCCCGATGTTTTTATCGTCGCACAGCCAACCCGGGGCTTGGATGTGGGGGCGATAGAGTACATCCATAAGCGGATCGTGGCGGAACGGGACAAGGGCAAGGCGATTTTGCTCGCTTCTCTGGAATTGGATGAAATCATGGATGTCTCCGACAGGATCGCGGTTATTCATGAAGGGGAAATCGTCGGCATCGTGCAAGCCGCGCAGACGGACGAAAACGAGCTTGGGCTCATGATGTCCGGTTCTCTGAGAAAGACGCCGAAGGGAGGGCAGGCATGACCAAACGTAGGGAAAAGATACTCCTTCCTCTTCTGGCGGTCCTGTTGGGCTTCATTCTCGGATCGTTGATCGTGATAGCGACGGGCAGATCGCCGGTGGCCATGTTCGCCGCGATGGTCAAGGGCTTTTCCGGCCTCGACATTATCAACGACGTACCTTGGAACACCCGGTATATAGGCGAATTCGTCATCAACGCCATGCCTATCATTCTCACGGGCCTGGCCTTCGCCTTCGCGAGCCGGACCGGCTTGTTCAGCATCGGCGCCGAAGGCCAGCTCATGGTGGGATCCCTGGCGGCTACCGCCGTGGCGCTTCTTGTGCAAGCGCCCAGGTTTATCCACCTGCCCTTGGTGCTTATGGCCTCCATACTTGCGGGCGCCCTCTGGGGCGCGGTCCCCGGTTTTTTAAAGGCCAGGTTCAACGTCCACGAGGTTACTGTTTCGATCATGATGAACTATATCGCCCTGCATCTGAACAATTTCGTCATCCTGAACATCTTCGGTTCCCAGGACAAGGTGAAAACCGCCTTTTTCCCCGAGACCGCCCTTCTCAAGTCGCCCTTCCTCCAGTCCATAACCAGAGGTTCCAGGTTGAATTGGGGCTTTATACCCGTGATCCTGGCCCTCGTCGTTTTCTCCTTTATCATCAACAAGACAACCTTCGGGTATTCCCTGCGGGCGGTGGGCTACAATAAGGATGCTTCGCGCTACGCGGGCATGAAGGTGAACAGGAATATCGTGCTCTCCATGATGATAGCCGGGGCCTTCGCCGGCCTGGCCGGCTCGGTCATCACCGTGGGCACCTTCAATTTTGGCCGGGCCATGTCGGCAGCCGAGGGTTATGGTTTCGACGGCATCGCCGTCGCCCTGGTGGGAGGAAACGAAGCCTCGGGAATCCTCTTCGCCGGCATGCTCTTCGGCATGCTCAAGTCGGCCCAGCCGCTCATGCAGTCCCAGGGTATTCCCCGGGAGATCGCGGGTATCATCCAAGCTTCCATCGTTTTGTTCGTGGCTATGCGATACGGGATTAAAATGCTTCTGGAGCGCTTCAAGAAACAGCAGGCCGTCACGGCCGATGGAGACAGGGCATGAGTATAAAAATCCTCTTCGAAATGTTTCCGATAGCTCTCATGTTCGCTTCGCCCATAATCATCGCCGCCCTGGGCGGACTTTTCAGCGAACGCTCAGGCGTAGTGAACATAGCCCTCGAGGGTATCATGATGGTGGGGGCTTTTTCCGCGGCCACGGTTACCGTGCTCCTGGAGGAAAGCACCGTCCTGGCTCCCTGGCTCGGCTTGGCCGCCGGCCTGGTCGCCGGCATCGTATTCAGCCTTCTCCATGCGGTGGCCAGCGTCAACATGAGGGCCGACCAAACCATATCGGGAACGGCGCTCAATATCCTGGCGGGGGGGCTCACGGTCTACCTTTGCCAGATCATCTTCCGTCAGCAGCGGACCAGGGCCTTTTCCAACGGCATCCAGAAAGTTACCGTGCCCCTGCTCGAAAAAATCCCAGTATTGGGCAGGATGTTCTTCATAGAGAATTATCCGACTTTTTTCCTGGCGATCTTTCTGGTCTTCTTTACCTGGATTCTCGTCTACAAGACCCCCTTCGGGCTCAGGCTGCGGTCCTGCGGAGAGCATCCCCAGGCGGCGGCCAGCATGGGTATCAATGTGGCATGGATGCGCTATTTCGGCGTCATGGCATCGGGAGCCCTCGCGGGCCTCGCCGGTGGCATCATGGTGCTTACCGCAGACATCCAGTATACTCTGGTGACCATCCACGGCACAGGATTCATAGCCCTCGCCTCCCTGGTCTTCGGAAAGTGGAACCCCTTCGGGGTTCTGGGCGCCGGGCTTTTCTTCGGTTTTTCCACCGCCCTTTCCTTTTACGCCAAAGATATCACCTTCCTGGCCAGTCTGCCCGGCGAATTCTTCTATGCACTGCCTTATGTGCTCACCATCGTGGCGCTCGTGGTGTTCGCCGGCAAGTCGGTGGGGCCTAAAGCCGCCGGCCAGATCTACGATTCCGGGAGGCGCTGAGAGAGGAAGTGCCGTACCCCATCGAGAGCAAGATAGTGATCGCCGTCTCCTCCAGCGCCCTCTTCGACCTATCCGAATCGGACGAGGTATTCAGGGCCAGGGGAGAGGATGCCTATCGCGGGTGGATGAGCGCCCATAGCGCGGAAGTCCTTCGGCCGGGCAACGCCTTTTGGTTCGTCAAGCGTTTTCTTTCGCTCAATAGAGGATATGCCCAGGGACAAGGGCCGGCGGAAGTGGTCTTGCTTTCGCGGAACGATCCGGAGGCGGGAATACGAATCTTCAAATCGATACGACACTACGATTTGAATATAATCCGCGCCGCCTTCCTGGACGGCCGCTCTCCCTATCCGTATATAGACGCTTTCGGCGCGGCCCTCTTCCTTTCGACCAATACCGACGACGTTAAGGCCGCCATCGACGCCGGGTTGCCCGCCGGGCTCATTCTCTCCCCGGGCTTCGGAGAGGACGAAGAGGGGGAACTCCGGGTCGCCTTCGATTTCGACGGGGTGATAGCCGGCGACGAGGCCGAAAGGCTCTACCGCTCGCCCGGCGGTCAGGAGCGCTTTGCCGAAGTGGAGCTGAGCAAGGCCGAGACGCCCCTCGACCCGGGGCCTATGAAGCCTTTTTTCGAAAAACTCGCGGCTCTGCAGCAGCATCAACGCTCGGCCGCTCGCCAGGCCGAGGTCAAGGTGCGCACCGCGATAATCACAGCCCGGAATGCCCCGGCTCACGAAAGGGTTATCAACACCCTCAAGCGCTGGGGGATTTTTACCGACGAGATTTTCTTTTTGGGCGGCATAGAAAAGCGCAGGATTCTGGAAGCTTTCAAGCCCCATCTGTTTTTCGACGACCAGCTGCGGCACTTCGAAGACGTCGGTCCCATGGCTGCCTGCGTCCATGTGCCTTTCGGCGTGGCCAACGCGTAAAACCTTGATTTTTGTATCTGGGCCGATTAGCTGGGTGAATCATTTTATCGAACAAAACAAGGGGGCGGAAAACCCATTTTTGTTGTATACTAGGTATATGGGGTTCGCTGCCCAGCATCCCCAAACAAAGCCAAGGAGAGGCGCAATGATCGATACGAACGCACTCCAGAAATATTCCCTGTTCGGCGGGGTGCTTCCGGACCAGATCGAAAGAATAAAACCGCTTTTCGGCTACGCTCGATACGATGCGGGAGATATGCCCATGAGGGAGGGCGATCCGAACGATAAAATATTTTTCATCATCGGCGGAAGAGTGATGGTTTCCAAACAGGGAATTTCCATCGCCGAACTGGGGGAGGGGGAAACCTTCGGCGAAATGGAGCTCATAGATATCATGCCCAGCATCGCCACCATAACCGCCCTGGAGCCGCTTGAAGTCGTTACCATTTCCAATCGCGCCCTCTATGAAATTTCCAAGGTCGACTGCAAGACCTTCGCAATGCTGGTGATGAATCTGGCCAGGGATCTTTCGCGAAGACTCAGGAGGATGGACGAGCTGGCCTGCCGCTAAAGAAAGAATATTGTATACTCAAGGCAGCGAAAGGATTGAAAATGGCTGAGCAGGAGCAGGAAGAACCGCAGTATCAGGGTCCGGTTCTCTTTTATTCAGATGAGGTGATCGATCATTTCAGTAATCCTCGCAATGTCGGTGAGTTGCCGCCGGAGGAAACGGATGGCTATGCCTGCATCGGCGATCCGGCCTGCGACGATGAAATGAAACTCTGGTTTTCCCTCAAAGACGAACGGATAGACCTGATATTTGTTATGCTCGGCGGACAACCTCGAGGATCTTCGTTCCGGCTTCGACGCGCGCCACAGCAACGCCCGCGGAACTCAGCGCAGATAAAGCCTTAGGTCCGAGCTCGGGCGCCAGAACCTTCGATACGCCCTGTTCGGCCAGAAAACTCGCCGCCCCAGTTCCGGCTCCGTGCTCGGCCCCTATGCCCTCGTTGGCCAACACTATGAGTTCCGCCGTGTCGGTGTCGTAGACTGCGAAGCTGTTCGCCCTTCCGAAAATGCCGCTTACCGTTTTGCCGTCATCGGTCGGAATTCCTAATTTCACTTGTCGCTCCTTTATAATCAGCGCTTATTGAGTCAATAAATCATTTGCATTTGGGCATATTCGAGCACCGCGCGCACCGCTGCCTTCGCCTTTAGGCCTGCTTCGCCAGCCACATCGATCCAGGTCAGGTCCTTTTCCTCCACGGAGCGGAGCAGGGGATCGAAGGGGATTTCTCCCATGACAGGTATGGAGGATTGTGTCATGGCGACCCGGATTTTATTGTCTATTTCTTCATCGAGGCCGGTTTTATTGATAATGGCGATTATTCGTTTGTCCATGCCCGCCGCGAGTTCGGACAGCCGAAGGCTGTCCCTGAGTCCGGATATGGTGGAATCCACCACCAGCAGCACAATATCTGCACCCGACAGTGAGGCGATGACCGGGCAGCCGATCCCCGGAGGGGCGTCCACTATGATAATGGCATTACCTGGATTGATCGTGTCGGCGCGCCGGCGGACTTGGTTTACCAGTTTTCCGCTGGTGTCCTCGCCCGGCACGAGTTCGGCGTGGATCAATGTCATACCCAGGGGGCAATCGGAGACTGAGAGCCTGCCCGCTTCTTTTGTAAAACCCTGTATGGCATCGACGGGGCAGTGGTCGGTACAGGCTCCGCAGCGTTCGCAGAGCTCCTCCGCGATCAGGTATGTGCGTCTGGTCTTATCGGTTCGTATGGCGTTGAACCGACAGGCCGGCATGCAGCGGCCGCAGCCAATGCAGAGGCTCGGTTCTATTCTGTAGCCTGGCCCGGCAAAATAGGGGCCGGATTCGCGAAGCCGGGCATGGAGGGCTATCGCGCCGTTGGCTGCGTCCACGTCGCAATCGGCGACGATGCAGGAACTGCCCACGGATGCGGCGAGAGCCGCTGCTAATGACGTCTTGCCCGCCCCTCCTTTTCCGCTGGCGACGGTGATTGTCATCCGAGCTCCCCCTCGTCGGTTTCTACTGCATGAACTATTCTTTTAAGGATCTCATCGATTTTTTGCATATAGGATCCGTCGTCCGTCCATAGTTTGCCTGAAGCACCGCTGGAGGCTCTCTTGCGCTTGAACTCGATCCTTCCGATCACAGGCAGGGCTTTTTCCCTGCACAGGGATTCGATATCAGCGTCGCCGAAACCGTATTTGTTAATCACAACGCCTGCCTTAAGCCCCTGTCCCTTCACCAGGCTAATTGCTGCGCTTAAATCATGCAGTGAAAATGCGGTGGGTTCGGCGACGAGCACGACGTAGTCAGCCCCTTCCACCGCATGGGTTGCCGGGCAGGAAACCCCGGGAGGGCAGTCCCGGACCTGCACCTCCTTTTTCAACGAAGCAGCCCTCGTCTTGGCGGCTTCGATCACCGACGTGGATCTGATATCGCCCACATCCATGCGGCCTTCGAGAATGTCCAGACTGCCCGATTTCATGAGCCTCGTCTGGCCTACTACAATTCCCCGTTCTTTCAGGGCATTTTCGGGGCAGAGGAAAACACAGCGGCCGCAGCCCTTGCAGAGTTTCTGGTCGATGGTCACGGCGCCGCCCAAGGCTACGATGGCTCCGAAATGACAGGCCTTCGCGCATGCGCCACAGCCGGAACAGCTCTCTGGGATCAGAAAGGGAACCTTCAATGAAACGGGGCAATTCCTGCCCACCCGAATGGCTTCGGGAAAATACGCCAGCGAATCGGGAGCTTCCACGTCGAGGTCGACGAGAATCGTACGCAAGCGCGCCGCGCCGGCAAGGGCGAGGTGGGCGGCAAGGCTTGTCTTGCCTGTGCCGCCCTTTCCGCTCGCGACTGCTATTACCAGCTCTTGTGGGACGGCCTTCACTTTTTACTTTCCGAGCCCTTCTCCTCCGCCTCTGTGCCCTGGTTCTTGAGCAGGGATTCTGTGTGCTCAAGCTCGGCCCTGAGAAAAGCTGCCCGTTGCTCGAGGGTCGATTTGATCCCGGCTTCGCGGACTTCCTGATCTTCGGTGCCGTAGCCGGCGGGATACCATCCCATGCGGGGACCGAATCCGCCCATGCCGCGACCTAGACTTGCACCGAAGCCGACGCCGCGCCCCATGCCACCTGCGCCCATTCCGAAGCCTCCGCCTCTTCGCATCCCTCGGCCGTAGGCTTGTGCTCCGCAGCAGGGACCCAAGCCCCTGCCGGTCTTAGGTCCTGCTCCGTAGGGTCCTGTTCCATTATAATTCGGCATACCGTGCCTCCTTGCTGTAATTCGATGATCAGCGCCGACGGCGCCGGAGAGTAAATAGCAAATGCCAATTACTCTCCGGCGTCAATATAGGCATAAGCCCGAAATATGTCAAGCGGAAAATACGACCTTCATATTTAAAATTCAGGTATTTACAGTAATTACAGGCGCAAAGAGAATAATCATTGACAGCGAGTATTCAATCATTGATCATTGATGCATGAAAATCACCAGTCTGATGGACGATTATTGTCCGCGTTCAGGATTGTGCGGCGAGCACGGCCTTTCCTTCTTTCTGGAAGTGAACGGATCCAGAATCCTTTTCGACATGGCCCAGACGGCACGATTCCTTGAAAATGCCCTGCGGCTTGATATCGACCTTGCATCGATCCATATGATCGTGCTGAGCCACGGGCATTACGATCATGGGGGCGGTCTTCCTTATTTGCTCAAAAAGCTGGGCGACAAGCCAGTGCTGTTCTTTGCGGGGCCGGGATTCGACGCTGCGAAGGAGGCTGTTTCCGGGGACGCGCGCAGACGGATCGGAATAGGCGAATCGCTGCCCTCTTCGTTAAAAGAAAGGGTGTTTGTGGTCGAAGCTCCTAAAAAAATCGCCCGGGGCGTCTTCTTGCTTCCCCGGGCCGAGATCAGCGACGGGAAAGTAGCTAATCCGGGATTCAGGCTCCGCTCAGAGAGCGGGGATGATATTGACACTTTTGAAGATGAGGTTTCGCTGATCGTGGTCGAGGAAGACGGCATGAGCATCATAACCGGCTGCGCGCACCGCGGTATAGGCAATATTGTCCAATCTGCCCGGAAAGCCTTTCCAGAGAACAGGATCAAGGCGCTGATCGGCGGGTTTCATCTTGTCAACGAGAGCGCCGAGGTATTGGCAAGCGTCAGCGCCAGGATCCGGGAATTTGAGCCCCAGGGCGTTTACTGCTGCCACTGTACAGGTCTACGAGGTTATGCGGCCTTGGCGAACGCAATGCCGGGCATAGTCACATGGCTGGACTGCGGAAGCAAGGTAGAACTCTGATGCGGTAAAAAATATGCCGGGGACCGG
>LVBN01000043.1 GCA_001603165.1 Spirochaetales bacterium Spiro_12 | reverse complement strand
TCGAGGTGTTGCGAATCCGCGGTGGAAGAATTAGAGTGTATCCCTGGAGGAAGCCCATGTGCGATACGCTGTACTGCTCCCTGCACGACACAGTATCTGCCTCGAAGGCGTTTTTCGGCAAAAACTCCGACCGTCATCCCGCCGAAGCCCAGAGTCTTTGCGTCGTAGGCCGGCGCCAGGCTTCGGAGCATAGTCTCTTCGGAGAGCGCCGGCTTCCTGTTCCGGACGCGGGACTGTCCTTTGTGCTTTCCAAACCCTCATGGATGGCCGGCGGAGAGATGGGAATCAACGAAAAGGGCCTGGCCATCGGTAACGAGGCGGTATTCTCCAGATTCAAAAGGGCGAAGAATGGGATCCTCGGCATGGATATTCTGCGCTCCGCCCTGGGCTCGGCGACGACGGCCAAGGAAGCCTTGGATTTCATTTGCCGATTTGTGGAAACCTACGATCAGGGGGGCAACGGGGCGTATCGGGGATCTCTGTATTACGATAACAGCTTTATCATCGCCGATCCGTCCGAAGCGTATATACTGGAAACCGCGGGGCGTCGCTGGGCCTGGAGGGCCGCGGAAAAGCGGGACGCTATTTCCAACGCCTACGCGATCGAGGAAGATTACAAGCGCCTGGATGCCCAGACCCGCAAGGAAATCGCGCCGGTCAACGAGAGGGCCGCCTGTTCCGACGAAGCCGATCCAGGGCGCAAGGGTAGCAGGGAGTCGTTCAAGGCGCACGTGGAAAACCGCTTTTTCCTTCGCTTTACCAAGGGTGAGCTGAGAAGGAAGCTGTCGCTTAAGCTTCTTGGCGGGTTTTGCACGGAACTGGACAATTCCGGGGATATGGCAAACAAAGAGGCCGGGAACGGCGAAGCCGGGAATGGAACGGTGACGGACCGGCGGGCCGCCCGTAAACAGGACGCCGACAGACATGTCGCGGACAAGGCGCCGGTTCTCGATTTTTTGAATATTCTCCGTTCCCATGGAACCTACGATCCGGGCAGGCCCGGGCGGCGGCACATGGAGAGTCTCTGCATCCATCCGGGCGGCTTGCCCGCCACCGGCACCACCGCTTCGCTCGCGGTGGATTACCGAGGCGAGGATTCGGCGATCATCTGGTTCACCGGCACTTCCACCCCCTGTCTTTCGCTGTATAAGCCATTGCTGTTGTTCAGGGGCGAATTCAAAACCCTATGGTCGAATTACGATTACGGCGAAGGGGCCGAAAAATCGGAAGCCTACTGGCGGCGCTGGAAGGATTGGGAGGATCGTTCCAAAAAACACCGGCGAGCCGCGGACGAGGTTTATACCGCGTCGCTCGGCCAGGCCCAGGAAGCCCTGGCCCTGATTGCCGAAAAAGCGTTGTACGACTTATCGATGGCGAAGGAGAGTTCCTCGCTGCCGGTGTTGAGGCAGGAAGCTGGGGCCGTAATTTCGGGATGGGAGAAGGATCTGGGGTTGTAATACTCCGGGAGGATTGGGATGAAGCCCAGGCGCAGGATCATAGTCTTGGTCGCGCTCGGCGTTGTTTCTTTCGCTCTTGTAAGCTATTTCACCTGGAGGGTGGTCGCCTCGGGACGACCAAGCGTTTCTGAACGTTGGGCGATCTACATAGAAGAGATCCATCCTGAGAGCAAGATTGTCATCCTGTCTTCCCAGCAACGGTATACCGCCTCCAAGGAGTTCACCGCCAGGCTGCTGGCGATAGTGAAAATCAGCGCCTCGATAGAGCTGTCCGCCTGGGCCGATGTCTTTTATTACGTCGATGCGGAATACCCCGAAAAATGGGGAGTAAACTGGGACGGAAAATCGCGCATTCTCACTTTATCCGCCCCGGAGCCTGATTGCCTTCCGCCGGCGGTACGTACCGATACGATCGAAATAACGACGAAAGGCGGCAATTTGGTGAGCAACGCCATGTTCCGGCTTAAAAGGGAGGCGGAGGCCATGAAAGACGATCTTTCCTCGGATCTTTTGAAACGGGCGAGAAAGTCGTTGTCCGATCCCGGGCTCCGGGAAAATTTGCGCGAAGGTCTCGCCGGTCTGGGGAGGAGTTTCTGCCTTGGCATCCTCGGAGTCGAGCCGAAGCAAGTCGTTGTGCGATTTTTAAAAGACAAGGTGCCAGAAGCCACCGATTTGTCGTGGTAAAAACCAGGCCGCGACTTCGCCGGCTTCGGCTTGGAAAAAAACGGCGCCGCGCCGGAAGGCGCGGCGCCGTCTGCCGGACAGCCCTTGGCGGACGGTCCTGCGGGCGAACGAAGTTATTTTTTCCCTGAAGTTATTTTTTCCCTTCGGGATTCAATATGCCTTCGATTTTCGCCATGATCTCGGGGCTGAGTTTGTCCAGAACTTCCAAGGCGCCCAGGTTTTCCTTCAGCTGTTCGAGTCTCGAGGCGCCGGTGATCACCGAGCTGACCCGAGGATTGTGGGCCGCCCAGGCCAGGGCCAGCTGGCTCATGGTGCAGCCGAGTTCCGCGGCGATCGGCAGAAGGTTTTTGACGATCCCGTCGATATCGGCATGGGAGTAACGGTTTCTCAACCAGGAATAAGCCGGCAGGGAAAGCCGGGAACCTTCGGGGACTCCGTTGAGATATTTCCCCGAGAGGAACCCCGAGGCCAGGGGGCTGAATGTGGTGAGGCCGAGCCCGATGCTGTCGTAAAGTTCCGCGAACTCTTTTTCCACCTTGTCGCGGACGAACATGTTGTAGTGCGGTTGCTCCATCTGGGGGAGATAAAAATTCCGTTTGTCGGCGATCCGCCAGGCTTTTAGCAGCCTGTCGGCCGGCCATTCGCTGGTGCCCCAATAGAGGGCCTTTCCCGCGGCGACGATATCGTTCATCGCGCGTACGGTTTCCTCCACCGGAGTGTCGGGATCGGGCCTGTGGCAGAAGAGCAGATCCACATGATCCAGCCCCAGGCGCTCCAGGCTGCCGTCGATAGCTTCCATGAGATACTTGCGATTGAGGGTGTTTTTTTCGTTGGGACCCTCGTGCAAGCCCCAGTAGAGTTTTGTGGAAATGAGATAGGAACCCCTGCGCAGGCCCAGCTTTTTGATGGCCGCGCCCATGATGGTCTCGGCCTTGCCGCCCGAGTAGGCCTGGGCATTGTCGAAGAAATTGATGCCGCTGTCGTAGGCGAGCTTGATCATTTCGGCGGAGGCGTCGATATCGACCTGGGGACCGTAGGTTACCCAAGAGCCGAGAGAGAACACCGAGAGCTTAATGCCCGCCGAACCGAGTCTTCTATAGATCATTTATATCCTCCTCTCATTATTCGTATATGATGAATTCTAAATATACCAACAATTGCCGGCGGAGCGCCAGTGCTTATTGCCCGATAATCATACATAAGCCCCTCCGTCCTTGACCTCCGCCCGGAAGGACCTCATTCTAGACCCATGCGCTTTTTCCATATCTCGGACCTTCACCTGGGCAAGACGCTGCGGGGCTACGATTTGCTGGACGATCAGTCTTTCATATTGGGGAAGATCGTCGAGGCGATAGCCCTCCGCAAGCCTGACGCGCTGCTCATTGCCGGGGATATTTACGATAGGGCGGTTCCGCCTGTGGAGGCCGTTCAGCTTTTCGACGGTTTTCTGGCTTCGGCCCTTCAAGCGGCGGACAAGGACATGGCGATCGTCGCCATACCGGGCAACCACGACTCGGGCGGCAGGCTGGGCTTTGGGGCTTCGCTCCTCGCCCGGGCGGGGCTCCATATCATCGCCAAGGCCGATTCGGAGCCCGTGGTTCTACGCGATCCCGAGGGGAAGACCTGGGCGATCTGGGCGCTGCCGTTTCTGCATCAAGCCAACGCTCCCTGGGAGGATTGGGCCAGAAAAGCGCGGCGGCCCGCCGATGGGGGGGATCCTGGCCCCGCGGGACCCAGGATGAGGAGCCAGGAGGAAATGCTCGGCCTGGCCTTAGCGAAGATAACACCCCGGCTGGCGCGAAACGATCACAATATTATGGTCGCCCACTGTTTCGCCGCCGGCTCGAAGTTGTCCGAAAGCGAAAGCGGATTCGTCGGATCGGCCGAGCAGGTGAGCCCGGGGTTTTTCGCCGACTTCGATTATACCGCCCTGGGACATCTGCACAGCTGCCAGAGCCCGGGGCCGAAGGTCTGGTACTCGGGGGCCCCCTTGGCTTTTGGGGTATCGGAAGCCGAGGAAGAGAGGGGCTATATCGAAATAAACCTGGAGAAGGAGCATTGCCGGGTGGAATTTTTCCCCCTTGCGCCAAAGCGGAGGATCCGAAGGGCTTTAGGAAGTTTCGAGGAGCTGCTGGAGCGGGCGAATGTCGATCCGGGACGGGACGATTACGTGGAATTCCAGCTTCTGGACCGGGAAGCGGTGATGAACGCCGTCGGGCGGCTTAAATCCCTCTATCCCCGCCTGCTCGCGATACGGCAGTTGGCTTTCGATATAAGCCTGGGCGTTGAATCCGGGGATAGGGAAGAGGATTCCCCGGCCTGGGAGAAGCGGAGTAGGGGCGACAGCCTGAAAACGGCGAAAGCCGATTTCGCCGCTTTCTACAGGGAGATGAAGGGTTCGGATCCGGCGGAAAAAGAGATGGCCCTTTTCGAAGAACTGGCCAAGGAGGCCGCCGATGCGTCCCCGTAAGCTGAGTATTGAAAACTTCGGTCCCTACCGGCGCAGGACCTGCGTTGATTTCGACGCGCTCGGGGAGTTTTTTCTCATCTGCGGCCCCACCGGCTCGGGAAAATCCACGCTCTTCGACGCCATGACCTATTGCCTTTTCGGTCAGGCTCCGGGGGGGCGGCAGGGCTTCGAGGCCGAGTTGGTTTCGGATTTCGCCCAGCCCGGGGAAAAGCCCCTGGTGGAGTTCGAGTTTTCCCTCGCCGGGAGTTCGTATAGGATTTTGCGCCGGGCTCCCTACAGCAAGCCCAAACGCGCAGGCGGCTTCGCCGAGGCGCCCCCGGCGGCCACGCTTTTCATAGCGTCCCGGAGTTCCGACTCGGGCTGGAAGGTCCTGGTGGACGGGGTCAAGGCGGTGAACAAGCGGGTAACCGAACTCATCGGTCTTACCGCCGATGAATTCAACAAGATAATCCTCCTGCCCCAGGGGGAATTCCAGCAATTCCTGGAGATGGACTCCACCAAGCGCAGCGAGGTGCTGGAAAAGCTTTTTCCGGTGGATTTGTACGAGCGGATCACCGAACTGGCCAAGGCCAAGACACAGGAAGCCAAAAACGGGCTCTCTTCCTTGGACGCCGAGCTCGCCAGGCTGGAAGCCGAGCTGGGGGAGGAACCCGAGGCCGAGCTGAAGAGCCTGCGGGAGGAGCATGGTAGCGCCCGGCGAACTGAGACCGGGGCCGCGGCCGCCTTGGGCGACGCGGAGCGTCGTCTTGAGCTGGAACGCAATATCCTGGCCAGGCGGGAGCGGGCGGAAAGGGCCGACCGGACAGTGCGGGAGCTGCTGGGCAGGGAGGGGGAGGAAAAAAGTCGTCTGGAGAGGATCGAGCTGGCCAAGGCGGCCGCGGCGCTGCAAGCCCTTTCCCGGGTCTTTACTAACGTTCTGGCCAAGGCCGAGGGCCTGGCGCTCAAGGCCGGACAACTGTCCGGGGAGTTGGCCGGCCTGGAACTCGAGACCGCGGCCCAGGAAAAGGCGGGTCAAAGGGCCGAAGCCCTGGAGGGGGAGCTGGCCGAAGATCGTCGAAGGCTCTACGGTCTTGAAAAGGCTCTCCTGCTGTGGCGGCGGAGACTCGAGGCCGAAGAAGGGTTGCGCAGGGCTCGGGCAGAAGAAGCCGAATCGGCGCGGCTCGTTTCCCAGGAACTTGGGCGCGTCGAGGAGCTGAAACGGGAAATCGAAGCCCTGCGCCCGGCCGCCGGCGAGGAGGCGCAAGTCCGGGCGAGGCTGGAGGAGCTTCGCGAGCAGAAGGAATTGCTGGCGGCTCTGAAGGACGAAGGCGGGCGGCAACGACGGCTGTTTGATGATAAGGCGAAGCTCGAAGAGGAACTAAGGGCGCTGCGGGAAGACCGGAGGACGGCGGAAGCTCGAGTTAGGGAAGCCCAGGCCAGGCTTTCCCGGCTGGAAGCGGAACTCGCGCTGGTGGAGGCGGCGAATCTCGCGGCGAAGCTCAAACCGGGCCAGCCCTGCCCGGTCTGCGGATCTCTGGAGCATCCGGCCTTGGCCTTTGAATTCGCGGATAAGAAAGCGGCCTCGGCGAAAGAGCTGGTCGAAGCCCGGGAGGAACGGATCAAGGCGGCCTCTGGCCTGGCTTCCCTGGATGCCAGGCTGGGTTTGCTGAGCTCGAGAATGGAGGCGCTGTGCGAAGAGATCGCCGCCTCCGGACGGGAACTGGGCCGCCGCGCGGCTGCTGTGTCGAAGATTGTAAAGACCCTTTTCCCGGGCGCCCCGCCCGGGGTCTCAGCCTTCGATCCTGGACGGGACATGGAAGTATCGGACGCCGAAGAAGCTCTTCGCCTCATGGACGATCTCGAGTTGGTCGTGACAAGACATGAGGCGTGGCGCGGCGATGTGGAAAAACGCCTGCTCGATTTTGAGCGGCGCAGGGAAAAAAGCGAGGCTGAAGGGTACCGGCTTTCCCAGGCCCTGCAAAACCTGGAGCTTCTTCGTTCCCGGGCGGACGAAGACCGGCGGAAAACGGCGATTTGCCAGAGTTCCTTGACCGAAATCGAGCGCGAATCCGGTTCGGTGGATCCCCATCCGGCCTGGGAAGCCCTTTCATTGGAAATCCAATCCAAGGGAAAAGAGCTGGAGGGGCTAAGGAAGGCCAAAAGGGACTGGGAAGAGGCTGTGGCCAGGGTACGGACGAGGCTTGAGACGATCCTGCCCGAAGAGAAGGCCGCCCGGGAGGAGCTGGAAAAGGCGAAGCGAGAACTGGCGGCCGCCCTGGCCGAAAAGGGTTTTCTTCCCGGGCGTGGCGGAGTATCCGAAGGCCTGGATAGGGCCTTGGCCGCCGCCCTGGCCGAGGCCCGGAAAGCGCTGCTCGACCCCGCCCTTCTGGCCGCCCAGGAGAAAGAAGCCCTCGCCTACCGGGAAAGCCTGGCGGCGGCCAGGGCGGCGGCCGAAACCGAAGCCGCCCAACTTGCCGAAGTGAGCGGATCCCTGGGGGATGAAAAAATAGACCTGGAGGCGGCCCGGGCTTCGATTGAATCGTTCCGCCTGGCCAGGGATGAAGCTCGGCTCAGGGGAGAGAAGCTGAGCCTCCGGGTCGATCGCCTGGAAAAAGCCCTGTTCCGCCGCGAGGGGCTCCTTGAACAGCGGAGCCGGGTGGAGGAAGGCAGCAGGAGCCTCTACGGCCTGTCCGAATTACTGCGCGGGGAAATCGCCGGCAGAAGGCTTCCTTTTAAAAACTATGTACTGGCTATGTATTTCAGAGAGGTGATTCGCAGAGCTTCCATCCATCTCTCCAGGATGTCCGAAGGAAGATATTACCTGAAGCCCGAGGAAGGGCAATCTTCGGGACGGGGGAGGATAGGGCTGGGCTTGAGGGTTCTGGACTCCTGGACAGGCCAGGATAGGCCCAGCGGCACCCTTTCGGGCGGAGAGAAGTTTTTGACCTCGATCAGCCTCGCCCTGGGCCTGGCGGACTCCATGAGGGAACAAAGCGGCGCGGTGAGCCTGGAGTCGGTTTTTATCGATGAGGGCTTCGGGTCCCTGGACGAGGAGTCCCTGGACAGGGCTATACGGGTACTCGATAAGATACGGGGCTCGAGGGTTATCGGCATCGTATCCCATGTGCCCGAGCTCAAGACGCGGATACCCGCCCGGATCGAGGTCGAAAAAAGCAACGCCGGCTCAGGCCTGCGGCAATACTCGGGGCTTAGGGCCGGCGATGTTTAATTATTCAGTCACAGACCCGGACCAAATGCGTAGGTACAGCGCGTATAGTTCCTCGTCGCTGTAGAGCCTCGGACTCTGGCCTCTGCGCTTGTAGCCCTTGGCATCGTCGAAAACCACGTCCCGGAGAGCCTCGTCCAGTCCGGCGGCGCTGAGGTTGGGCGGTATGCCCAGGTTCGATCCCAATTCGGCGACAGCCTTGGCCGATTCCGGGGCGCTCATGGTCGAAGCGCCGGTGAGCGCCCGGCCTATGGCTATGAGTCTGGATTCGGCCACGGGCAGGTAGGATTGCATCATAAAGGGCAGGATGATGGCGTTGGCCAGGCCGTGGGCAAGGCCGCCCAGGGCTCCCGCGGCGTGGGCGAAGCCGTGGACCATCCCCAATCCTGCCTGGGACAGGGCAATGCCAGCCAAGGTCGAAGCCCTGGCCATGGCCTCCCGGGCTTCCAAATCCTCCCCGTTTTCGTAGGCTTTTCGCAAGTTCGCGCCGATAAGCTTGATCGATTCCAGACAGACCATATCGGCCACGGGATTGGCGCCCCGGCTCAAGTAAGCTTCCACGGCGTGGGTGAGGGCATCCATGCCCGTGGCGGCGGTGAGGGCGCCGGGCATGGATACCTGCAACAGTGGGTCCACCAGGGCGAGCCTGGGAAAAAGCGTGGATCCCGCGGTTCCCTTTTTAGCTTTTTGCCCCGCCGACTCCAAGCTGAATACCGCCGCGTTGGTCACCTCCGAGCCCGTGCCCGCCGTGGTGGGAATGGCCACCAGGGGAGGCAGGGGCTTGGTGAAGGCCAGGCCGGTGCCTATGAAATCCTCGATCGGCCTTCCTTCCGCGACCGAAACTCCTATGCCCTTGGCACAATCCATGGGGCTTCCCCCGCCGAAGGCCAGGATCGAGTCGCAGCCTTCCTGTTTGAACGATGCGGCCCCTCTGGCGACCGTGGCGATGCTGGGATCGGCCTCGGCCTCGGCGAAGTGATAATGCCGCAGGCCCTCTTTTTCCAGGCCCGATTTCAGGGCGCCGAGGGCCTCGGATGAGGCCGTGCGGCCCGGACCGGTCACGATAAAGACCCTGCGAACACCCATCGCGACCAGCTCTTTAGGCGCCAGAGCGGCCGAACCTTCACCAAAGACAATTTTCGTGGGGGAGTTGAATGTGAACAACGATAGCTCCTAAAAAGGCTTTCCTGAATTGCCGCGCCGCGAATTTCCTTGGCCCGGCTTTATTTACTATAGCAGACGCGCGCCGTGATTTGAAGCCGCTGCGCTAAAGTCGGCCGGTATATCGTCTGCGCAGGGCGCGACGGCGGCAAAACCGCCCCCTTCGCGCCCGCTTCGCAGAAAATTGTTGCATTCCTAGTTTCATGAGTATATAGTTCATTGAGTATCTTTTTTTAGGAGGCACTGATGAAAAAGAGTCTATTTGTATTTCTTGCGCTCCTGGCCGTTTTTTCGGTGGGAGCCCAGGATCTCATCATCGCGAACGGAGCCGAACCCGCTTCGCTCGATCCGGCCTTGATGACGGACACCACGTCCTCGAACATAGGCTTCGCCCTCAACGAGGGGCTCATGGTCTATGATCCGCGCACCAGCAAGGGTATTCCCGCGATGGCGGAAAGCTATTCCACCAGTCCCGATGGCATGGTCGTAACCTTCAATATCCGCAAGGATGCCCTCTGGTCCGACGGCACCCCGGTAAAAGCCCAGGATTTCGTGTACGGATGGCTCCGCACCCTTAATCCCGACACCGCTTCCGAGTACGCCTACATGCTCACCATGGTCATCAAGGGAGCAGCCGCCTACAACGAGGGCAAGGGCCCCGCGTCGGACGTCGGTGTCAAGGCGGTGGACGACAAGACCCTCCAGGTAACCCTGGTCGGCCCCGCGGCCTACTTCCCCGACATGACCGCCCATCACGCCTTCGAACCCGCTCCGAAATGGGCGATCGACAAGCACGGGTCCAACTGGACCAAACCGGGCAATTATGTGGGAACCGGCGCCTACATTCTTAAAGAGTGGAAGCCCCAGGACTACATCCTCGTCGAGAAGAACCCCAAATACTGGGATGCCAAGAACGTCAAACTCAAGAGCATCAAGTATCTGGCTTCCGACAATTCCACGACCAACTACAAGATGTACAAGGCCGGAGCCGTCGACTGGCAGGTGGGCATCACCGTCGACCTCATCGACGAGATCATGCTCCGCAAGGACTACCAAGTCTCCGCCAGGTTCGGCACCTACTATCTCTCGGTCAACAACACCAGGGCCCCCTTCGACAACGCGAACGTCCGCAAGGCTTTCGCGGCGGCCATCGATAAGAAAACCCTGGTCGACAAGGTGCTCAAGGGCGGACAGATTCCCACCGACGCCTTCACCCCCGCCATGGTGGGCTATACCCCCCAGCCGGGCGTAGGCTACGATCCCGCCGCCGCAAAGAAATACCTGGCCGCGGCAGGCTATCCCGACGGCAAGGGCTTCCCCCCTCTCACCTATATCTACAACACCAACGAAGGCCACAAGAAGATCGCCGAGTACATCCAGCAACAGCTCAAGACCAATCTTGGAATCGACATCACCCTCCAGAACATGGAGTGGAACGCCTTCCTCGACATGCGCTCCAAGCATGACTTCTTCTTCGCCCGTCACGGATGGATCGGCGACTATCTCGATCCGAACACCATGCTCGACCTCTTCATCACCGGCAGCGGCAACAACGACGGGCTGTATTCCAACCCGAAGTTCGACGCCGCCATCCAGGCTGCCGTACGCTCTTCCGGCGACGCGCGCATGAAACTTCTGATGGATGCCGAGAACCTGCTCCTTACCCAGGACCAGGCCTTTATCCCCATCTATCACTACTCGAACCAGGACATGATCGACACCAACAAGTGGGGTGGCTGGTATCCGAACCCCCTCGGCTATCACCCGCCGAAGTTCATTTACAAGAAGTAAGAAAACAGTCTAGCCGTAATTTTCAAGTGGAGGTATAATTCTCCCTTGGACGGGGAGGCGCTCCGGCGCCTCCCCGTTTTTTTGCCCCGGTTAGGGGACTACCACTCAAGCCGTCAGGCGGCACAGATTTCTCCCTTGTTTCAGGGAGCTTATTCCCTATTTGGAGGGTATGATGTCGAAGTACATCATCCGACGAGCTCTGAGCCTTATACCGACGATGTTCATCATTGTCACGCTCAGTTTCTTTCTGGTGCGGTTCGCCCCCGGCGGTCCTTTCTCCAGCGAGAAGAAGGTGACCGAACAGGTGCTCCAGAACCTGCTTAAGAAGTACCACATGGACGAACCGCTGGGGAAACAGTACCTGCGGTATCTCGGCGACGTGCTAAGGGGCGATTTCGGCCCCTCGTTCCGCTACAGAGACAGCACGGTAAACCAACTCATCGCCCAGACCCTGCCCAATTCCATGATGCTCGGTACCATCGCTCTCAGCATGGCCCTGTTCGCGGGCATTGGAGTGGGTATAGTCTCGGCCTTGAAACAAAACCGATGGCAGGATTACCTGGCGATGTCCTTCGCCGTCGTGGGCATTTCGATTCCCCTGTTCGTCATCGGTCCTCTTCTCCAGCTCATTCTGGGGCTTAAACTACGCTGGTTGCCGATCTCGGGATGGATTACCAGCAGGGATGGGTGGAAAACGCTCATCCTGCCCGCGCTCACCCTTTCCTTTCCTTATTTCGCCTATATCGCCCGGTTATCCCGCGCGAGCATCCTCGAAGTGCTCAGGTCCGATTATGTGCGGACCGCCAGGGCAAAGGGCCTTTCCGAGAGGGTCGTGATAGGAAAGCACGTGCTCAAGGGCGGCCTTCTGCCCGTCGTATCCTACCTGGGTCCGGCGTTTTCCGGCATAATCACGGGTTCCCTGGTCGTCGAATCGGTCTTCGCGATTCCGGGCATAGGTCGCGTCTTCGTCCAGTCGGCGCTCAATAGGGATTACACCCTGATCATGGGCGAGGTGATCATGTATTCCCTCATCCTGGTGACCATGAACTTCATCGTCGACATAGTGTACGGGTTCCTCGACCCGCGTATTTCGTACAAGTGAGGAGGAGCCGTATATGTCACAAAAATTGAATAGCGCTGTAAACGAATTCAATCAGGAGATGAAGCCCGTATCCCTCTGGGCGGACGCATGGAAACGCCTGCGGCGCAACAAGATGGCCCTCGTCAGCCTCTGGGTGGTGGGATTCTACGCCCTGGTGGCCCTGGCCGCGCCTTTTCTTCCCCTGCACGATTACAGGACGCAAACCCTGAGCCACACCAACCTGCGGCCTTCGTTCAAGCCTGCGGGGCAGATCGCCCTGGAGGCGGTGGAAGCCCAGGTCATTCTTCTCCAGGAACGGGTCGACGCGGGGGTCGAGTCGCTCAAGCCGAACCTCGAGAGGACCCTTCTGGAGGTCGAATCCCTGAAAGCCGCCCTCGTCAACGATCCGGCGAGCAAGAACGTGTACATCTTCGGTACCGATTATCTTGGACGGGACATGCTGGCCAAAACCATCTACGGGGCGAGGATTTCCATGATGGTAGGGCTTATCGGTACGCTCACCGCTGTCCTTGTCGGCGTGATCATCGGAGCCATATCCGGCTATATAGGCGGTTGGCTGGACAACCTCCTGATGCGCTTTGTCGATATCATGTACGGCCTGCCCTACATGCTCATCGTTATCATTCTGATGGCCCTCTTCCGCAAGGAAGGCCAGAGTTCGATCGTCATCCTCTTCGTCGGCATAGCCCTCGTCTCCTGGCTCACCATAGCCCGGGTCGTCCGCGGGCAGATCATCAGCCTCAAGAATTCCGAATTCGTGGAAGCGGCGCGGTCGATGGGCGCGGGAACGGGACGGATCATTTTCCGCCATCTGCTGCCCAACGCATTGGGCGTCATCATCATTTTCACGAGCCTTTCCCTGCCCAGTTTCATCATGAGCGAATCCTTCCTTTCCTTCCTTGGCCTGGGCGTGTCGGCTCCGCTCTCTTCCTGGGGCTCCCTGGTCAGCGAGGGCGCGAATACGATGGAACTCTATCCCTGGCAGCTCCTGGCGCCGGCGATCGAGATGACCATCTTCCTGTTCTGCATGAATTTCCTGGGTGACGGCCTTAGGGACGCCCTGGATCCGCAGAGCAAGAACCGAACCTGAGCAAGGAGCAATGAAACCATGACCAATGAAGTCATTCTACAGGTCAAAGACCTGAAAACCTATTTCACCGTGGACGAGGGCCTGGTAAAGGCGGTCGACGGTGTCAGCTTCGACCTGCACAAGGGAGAGACCCTGGGAATCGTGGGGGAATCGGGTTCGGGCAAGAGCGTCACGAACCTATCGGTCATCAACCTCATCCCCACCCCTCCCGGCAAGATCGCCGGAGGACAGGTCCTTTTCCACGGCAAGGATCTTCTCGCCATGCCCCAGGCGGAGATACGTCAGATACGGGGCAACAAGATTTCCATGATCTTCCAGGATCCGATGACCTCCCTCAACCCTTTTTTGAAGGTCTCGACCCAGATGATAGAGACTATCGTTCTCCACCAGGGCCTGGATAAGGACGCGGCCAAGCAGAAGGCCATCGAAATGCTCAAGCTGGCGGGCATCCCCGCTCCGGAAAAGCGCATCGACCAGTATCCGCACCAGTTTTCCGGCGGCATGCGCCAGCGGGTGATGATCGCCATGAGCCTCTCCTGCAATCCCGAGATTCTCATCGCCGACGAGCCCACCAGCGCCCTGGACGTCACCATCCAGGCCCAGATACTCGAGATCATGCAGGAACTCACCAAGAGGCTGGGTACCGCGGTCATTCTGATAACCCATTCCCTGGGCGTCGTGGCCGGCACCTGCGATACCCTCTGCGTGATGTACGCGGGACGGATCGTTGAGCGAGGACCCACGGACGTGATTTTCGAAGATCCGAAGCATCCTTACACCAAGGGCCTTATCCGTTCGGTTCCCCGCCTCGACGTGGAAAACTCCGAACGACTTTATTCCATCCAGGGCCAGCCGCCCAACGTCATCGACCTGCCGGACTGCTGCCCCTTCTATCCGCGCTGCGAAAAGGCGATGGACATATGCAAGAAAAAATATCCGGCGATAGCGAACTTCGAGCAGGGCAGGGCTGTCTCCTGCTGGCTCTATTCGGGGGCCAAGGATGAGTAAAACAGATCTGCTTTTGGATGTGCGCAACCTGAAAATGCATTTTCCCGTGAAGGGGAGCTTTTTATCGAAGACGCAAAACTATATCTATGCCGTGGACGGCGTGGATTTTTCGATCAGCCGGGGAGAGACCATGGGACTCGTCGGCGAGTCGGGCTGCGGCAAGTCCACCACGGCCAGGGCGATCGCCCAGCTGTACAAGCCCACCGGCGGCGAGGTTTACCTGAAGGGCAAGGATCTGATAAAGGCCTCCGCGGGCGAGCTCATGGAAGCCCGGAAGAACATGCAGATGGTGTTTCAGGATCCCTACGCCTCCTTAAATCCGCGCATGACCTCCGGCGACATCATCGCCGAGCCGATTCGGATATTCCAGAAACGCGGTCTCGTGGACATGGGCAAGGACGCCATGAACGAGAGGGTGGAACAGCTTATGGAAAGGGTGGGCCTCTCCCGCTTTTTCAAGAACCGCTATCCCCACGAGTTTTCCGGCGGCCAGCGCCAGCGTATCGGCATAGCCCGGGCCCTGGCGCTGCAGCCCGAGCTGATCCTCTGCGACGAGCCGGTCTCGGCCTTGGACGTTTCCATCCAGTCCCAGATCCTCAATTTGTTCAAGGACCTTCAGCAGGAGTTCGGCCTGACCTATCTCTTCATCGCCCACGATCTGGCGGTCATCAAGTATATTTCCGACCGGGTGGCGGTCATGTACCTGGGATTGATCGTGGAGATATCCGGAGCCAAGGACCTGTACAAGAAGCCCCTGCATCCTTATACCCAGGCGCTTTTGTCCGCGGCGCCCATCCCCGATCCCAAGGTCGAGGCCCAGCGCAGGCGCATCATCCTCACCGGCGACGTGCCTTCGCCGGATAAGCAAAGGCCGGGCTGTTATTTCTACGACCGCTGTTCCAAGCGCATGGACCACTGCAAGACCCAGCGGCCCAGGCTGAAGGAAACCGAGGACGGTCACCAGGTGGCTTGCTTCCTCTACCACGATCCGGAGTGAGCCCAAACCATCGGCCATAAGGCGCGGGTGGCCAGAAAATCTCCAGGGGCTGCCCCGGATGCATCCGGGGCAGCCCCTGTTTTTTCCTTCGCGAAGAATGCGATGCCATAGCGCCAACGGGCCGGCGGCCCTCCTTATCGAAACTCCTCTGCGCTCGCGCTGTTTCCGAATTCGGTGCCGCAGGCCTCGGCGAAGGCGGCGCCCACCTTTTTCAGCCTTGCGGCTCTTCGGGCGGGCAGGCCATCCACGAGATAGGCCCGATCTTCGATCGTATCGACAATGAGGTGGATGTAAGGTTTGCGGTGACCCATGCCTAGGATGGACTTCAGGCTCGTATCGTGCTTGTCCCTTCCTTCCATCATCGCGTAGGCCCTTGCCTGCTCGGCTTTTTCCTCCGCCGAGCCTTGCACGGTGCCCCGGGCGAAGGCGGAAAGGCGGAATCCTTTCAGTTCGTCGAAGCGCAGGTTGGTCGTTTTCGCCAAGGGCCAGATACCGCCGGCGTGACTCAAGGTCTTTTTCGAAGGATCAACGGTCCAACGTTCTTCGTATAAAAGCCCTAAAAGCAGGAGAATCAGGATTATCCAAGCCACGATGCCGGGAGCCCCTCCGGAGGAGAGGAGGGCCGTGACTATG
>LVBN01000042.1 GCA_001603165.1 Spirochaetales bacterium Spiro_12 | reverse complement strand
GAAGTCCATTGATTGCTTTAAAATTATTGGAAGCTGGGAAAGACGAATATGGAGAGGTTATTAAGGATTTAAAAAGTGATACAGAAAGTGATACTTTTCGTAAAAGTAACATCAAAAGTAACACTTTTAAAACTTGACTGAAAGACGATGCGATGATATATTGTGGAATATCTTGAAATAGTAAAGCACTGTAATATTATAAATTATATGCCTTGCATTGCTATTTCGTGAATTAGGTTGATATGCCGAGAAAAGGCTAATAAGCGCGTTGAGGTGCTAGTGCCGAGAGGCATGGAAGTTCAAGTCTTCTTCGCCGCAACGCGTGGGCCGGCATGAAATATGCCGAAATCGGAACGGGCTGAAAAGATCAGGAACGGATCGTGGCGGGCCAAGGCGCCCGTGTTTTCATCGCTCCTGATTTTTGAGAGCCCGTTTTTCGTTTCTGGACATATCTTTACCGATGCATTCCCCGGGCGTTCCTCGGCGAAGGTCGATGTTTCGCCGGGCCTCCTGGATAGCCGGGCTGAAAACCTGTACTCTATAGCCATGAAACTGTTCCGCTATACCGAAGCCCCTTCCATTCAGAGCATCATCTTCGAAAAAATTCTCTGGGCTTCGAAGATAAAGGCAAGCTCGGTTTCCCCGACGCTTAAGTTCGATAAGCGGGACTACTCGAAGGCTTTGATCAGCCCTGTGCCGCCCGAGTATCTGAGGCTGAGGGTCGAGATCCGAAGCGAGTCTTTCGGGGCGATGAAGATTTTTTGCCTGGAACCGAAGGATACGGTCCCTTGCGTGACAGTCCTTTTTTTCCATGGGGGATCGTATGTGTACAATGCCACCAGACCCCATTGGCGTTTCCTGACGAGCCTCGTCGAATTATCCGGCTGCAGGGTAATTGCGCCGGACTATCCCCTCGCTCCGGCCCATACTTACGCCGACGCCTACCGGATCCTTTTGCGGTATTGGAAATACCTTAGCGAGAGCCGAGCTTCGGATAGCCTTCTGGTAATGGGCGATTCGGCGGGCGGGGGCTTGGGCCTGGGGCTGGCCATGGCCGTCCGGGACGAGGGCCTAAAGGCGGCGTCGGCGCTTATCCTCCTCTCCCCCTGGCTCGATGTCACCATGAGCAACCCCCATATCGAGGTGATCGATCCGGAAGATCCCTTTCTCAACATTCAGGCCTTGCGGGCCGCCGGCCGGGCCTGGGCGGGGGGAGCTAATCCGAGGAAACCCTGGGTAAGCCCCCTCTATGGCGAGCTGGAGGGATTGCCGCCTCTCCATCTTTTCATAGGGACAAAAGATGTACTTGTAGCCGACGCCCGTCGTTTCCGGGGACTCTGCTTGGCAGCCAAAGCGGACCTGAGTTTTTACGAATACGAAAACATGGTCCACGATTGGATGCTCCTGGAGTTCAAGGAAGGGAAATTGGCGGCGGCGCGCGTCGCCGCCATAGTGCGCGGCTTCGATAGCCGTGACGCGTAGCGCCCAGGCGATTTTACTGGGCGTTCTCCACCGCGTATATCCAGTATTCCTCGTCATGCCCATCGTTCACCTGGTAATCCGCGGGCAAGTCGGCGGCAAAGCTTGAAAAGGCCGGGATTTCGCAGTTTTGGAGCAGGCTCGGGCTGAAGGTTTCAGGTTCCGCTTCGACGGTCGGGGCGGTTGTCGCGATGGTTCCTTCGGGGTGTTCGCGCTTCCATTCGGCGACGCGTCGCCCGCGCAGGAACTTTTCGGCCACCGATGGAAAGAGTTCCAGAAGCAGGGCTTCTTTTTCATCCAGCGCCAGTAGACTTCCTCCGGCCTCGGGCAGGCCGGGATTGGGCTGCTTTTTATAGTTGGAGGTGTCGTAGGGGATCTCTTCCCTGGAACCGCATATCTTGAGGCGGAAATCCGGATCAACGGGCCATGGCGTCTTGCCGTAAGATCCTTTCACGAGCTCCGCGAAGTTTTTGGATACATTGGCGTAGCCGTCTTCTCCCTTGGTTTTGGAAACGACGTAATTGACCGCCTGGACTCCGACGATCTGGCTGGTGGGGGTTACCAAGGGCGGTACTCCCGCATCGAGTCGCACCTGGGGAACAGCCTTGAGCACTTCCTCGAGATGCTGTTCCAGCTTGGCTTCCTTTAGCTGGGCCATCATGTTGGTGTACATACCGCCGGGTATCTGGGCTTTCTGCACGATCTCATCCGGCTCGGGGTAGTTATAGGCGGCTTCGATTTTCCTGCAGAGATCCAATGCCTTGTCCAGCTTTCCGCCCACGGTGTATTCCAGGGCGTCGTCGAAGAGGCGGTTGAGTTCCGAGCTCAGGCTATCCTTGGAGAGATCCACCTCCGGCGGCATACGCTTGTATTGGTCGTAGGCGGCCAGTTCGCCCCGGATTTCCCTCAAGGTTCTGTCGATTTTCGCCACCGCGGCGTTGTCGATCCCGGTGTCGAGGCCGAGTTTGTCGGCGAAAAGTCGTATGATCTCGTAAGCCGGCGCGGCGGGGCCGCCGGAGAATGAAAGTATGGCTGTATCCACGATGTCCGCGCCGTTCACCATGGCGGCGAGAATACTGGCTACCCCATAGCCGGGGGTGCAGTGGGTGTGCAGATCGATGGGGACGCCGACCTCGCTTTTGAGCGCCTTGATCAGGCTGGCGGATCGGTGGGGATCGATGAGCCCGGCCATGTCCTTTATGGTTATCATGTCGGCGCCCAGGGCCTCCAAAGCCTTGGCCTTTTCCACGAAATACCGGATGTTGAAAATGTCCGAGGGGAGTTTCTTCCCCGACAGGAAGGCCCTTAGCTTTTCCCCGCCGGAGAATTTAGGATCCACGGTGTAGCAGACGGCGCAATCGGCGAGGCCTCCGGCCTCCTTCACGAAGCGGATGGAGGACTTCATGTTGTCGATATCGTTGAGGGCGTCGAAGATGCGCATTATGTCGATGCCAGAAGCGACGGCATTCTTGCAGAAACCTTCTATGACGGAGTCGGGATAGGGGTTGTAGCCGAAGAGGTTTCTTCCTCTGGAAAGGGCGGTGAGTTTGGAGGATTCGCCGACTCCGCGCTTGATCGATTCCAGCCGATCCCAGGGGCTTTCGTTGAGATAGCGCATCACCGAATCGGGGACCGCCCCTCCCCATACTTCCATGGCGTAGAAATGGGCTTCTTTGTAATAGGGGAGAACTTTGTCCACCTGAGCCTGGCTCATCCTCGTGGCAAACTGCGACTGTTGTCCGTCCCGCAACGTCAGGTCCCGTATTTTCAATATGCGCTTCATTCTGAAATTCCTCCGGAAGTTACTCTGGTCAATGTGTAGAATAAGTATACTGCCATGGTCAAGCTTCGGAAAGTAGGCGGTATATCGCCTTTTCTTTTGACAGAATCGGTCTTTTCGGCTAGAATCAGTGAACATGCCGCATTTCCAGGATCCTCGAGCCCAATCGCTCCGCTGTCGTGGTATTTCGGAGCGCCAAGGCGGGATTATCCGTTCCTTAAGGTTCGGACGCGGCGAATCCTAGGCATAGAGCAGGATATGGCTGAACAAAAAAAGGGCTATTTCCACGTAATTCGGGAGAAGTACTGTAAGGGTTGCGGCATATGTGTCGCCTTCTGCCCCAAGCAGCTTCTCGTATTGAAAAACGGCAAGGTCTTTCCCGAACGACCGGAAATCTGTATCGGTTGCAGGATGTGTGAATTCCGCTGCCCGGATTTCGCGATCGCGGTAAAACCCCTCGAGGACGATAAAAATCTTGCAAAAGACGTGGATTCCATCGACCTCAGCCTTCCTCCGGAGGCCCACCATGGCTGAAAACGCAAAACTGATGCAGGGCAACGAAGCCTGCACCATGGGCGCGATCGCCGCCGGCTTACAGTTCTTCGCCGGCTATCCGATAACCCCGTCCACGGAAATCGCCGAGATGTGCTCCGAAGAGCTGCCCAAGTTCGGGGGCAAGTTCATACAGATGGAGGACGAAATCGGATCCATCGCCGCCTGCATAGGCGCGTCCCTCACGGGCAAGAAGGCCATGACGGCAACCTCCGGCCCCGGATTCTCCCTTATGCAGGAATCCATAGGGTACGCCAGCCTCTGCGAAATTCCTGTGGTCATCGTCAATGTCCAGCGCATGGGACCTTCCACCGGTATGCCGACCAGCCCCGCCCAGGGCGATATTATGCAAGCCCGCTGGGGCACCCACGGCGATCACCAGATTATCGCCCTGGCGCCGGGGAATGTTAAGGAATGTTTCGAACTCACCTTCAAGGCCTTCGCATACGCCGAGGCCTACAGGGTTCCGGTGATCGTGCTGGCGGACGAGGTGATCAGCCACATGAGGGAAAAGGTGATCCTGCCCGATCCCAGCAGCTATAAAATTCCCATGCGGGCTATGCCCACCAGTCCGGCGGGTTACAAGCCCTACGGAGCCGATCCTGACGGCGGCGTACCCCTCATGGCCCCCTTTGGCCAGGGGTATCGCTGGCACTGCACAGGCCTTTTCCACGACGAGTCCGGCGCCCCCTCGGGCAAGGCCGCCGTGGCCGACAAGCTCCTGCGCAGGCTCGAGCGCAAGATCGAGAAGAACGCCCAGGTTTTGGAGGATTATTACGCCGAAAGCATGGAGGACTGCGACATCGCGGTTGTCTCCTTCGGTTCCTCGGCCATGGCCGCCCTTTCGGCGGTGCGCAGGGCCAGAAAAGAAGGCCATAAGGCGGGGATGCTCAGGCTCAAGACGATTTGGCCCTTCCCCGATGCGGCCCTGCGCAGGCTCAGCGCCAGCGCGAAGAAGATCATCGTTCCCGAGATGAACCTGGGCCAGCTTGCCCTGGAGGTGGAACGGGCCATTCACGGCAAGGCCGAGGTGATTAAGCTCGGCAAGGTCACGGGCGAACTTTTTCATCCCGATGAAATCTACCAGGCTCTCAAGGAGGCCTTCTGATGGCGGAATTCCTCGATTATTTCCGAAAGGAACGGCTCCCCCATATCTGGTGTCCCGGCTGCGGCCACGGTACCGTCACCGGTGCCCTCATTCGTGCCGTCGACAAGCTGGGATTGGACAAGAATAAGATCGTCATGGTCTCGGGCATAGGATGCTCAAGCCGGGCGGTGGGCTATCTGGACTTCGATACCCTCCATACCACCCATGGCCGCGCCCTGGCCTTTGCCACCGGGGTCAAGCACGCCAAGCCCAGCCTCAAGGTCATTGTCATGACCGGCGACGGCGATTGCACGGCCATCGGCGGCAACCACTTCATCCATGCGGCGCGGCGCAACATCGATATCACCACGATTATCATGAACAACTCCATCTACGGCATGACCTCGGGCCAGTATTCGCCCACCACCCCCCATGGCATGCTGGGCACCACGGCGCCCTACGGCAACGTGGAGCAGGAGTTCGACGTCTGCGAGCTGGCGAAGGCTTCGGGAGCCAGCTACGTGGCCAGGGCCACCAGCTTCCACGTCACCCTTCTTACCGACCTGATAGAAAAGGCCCTTATGAACAAGGGATTCTCCGTCGTGGAGGCTCTTACCCAGTGCCCCACCTATTTCGGGAGGAAGAACAAGATAGGTGGCCCGGTGGAGCTTTTAAACTGGATCAAGGACAGGACGGTCAACGCGAAGGCCGCCGCGGCCCTGCCCCCGGAAAAACTGGCGGGCAAACTTCTCATCGGCGAGCTGCATAGGGCGGAAAGGCCCGAATACTGCGCCAGCTATGCGGAGACCACCGCCAGGGTGCAGAGGACCTACAACGATTACAAGGGAGGTAACCGCGGATGCGAACTGAATTCAGACTGAGCGGCTCCGGCGGCCAGGGCCTCCTGCTCGCCGGTATCGTGTTGGCCGAAGCGGCCATTCTGGAAGGCAAGAACGCCGTGCAGACCCAGAGCTACGGCCCCGAAGCCCGGGGCGGCTCCTCCAAGGCGGAGGTTGTCATCTCCGAGGATGAGATCGATTATCCTAAGGCGACCGATCCCGATTACCTTCTCGCCCTGACGGCGGATTCCTATAAAACCTACGGCCCCCTCATGAAGGGCGGGCTCATCGTTGTCGATAGCTCCGTGAGCCTGGATTCCGAAATCAAGGCCAGGACCCTTTCGCTGCCCATACTGGCCGCGGCCGCAGATACGGTGGGCAAGAAGGTTACGGCAAATATCGTGGCCCTGGGCGTGCTGGCGGGCCTGGCGGGCCTGGCCACGAGAGGTACGCTCCGCAAGGCGGTAACGGCCCGGGTGCCTAAGGGCACCGAAGAACTCAATCTCAAGGCCTTGGATGTGGGGCTGGGACTGGCGGCCCAGTCGGGAATACCTTCCGCCAGTCTCAAGTAAGGAGATCCCCTCATGAGCGATTCCGAAAAACTGAAAGCCGCCGTCGAAGCATGGAGCGCCAAGGCCGACAAGGCCGCGGCCAGGTATCCGGAGCGAAAAAAAGCCTTTGTCACAGGTTCCAACGCGCCTGTCAACCGGCTCTATAGTCCCCTCGATACGGAGAACAAGGACTATCTCGAATCGGTGGGGCTCCCCGGCGAATACCCCTACACCCGGGGCGTCCAGACGACCATGTACAGGGGTAGACTCTGGACCATGCGTCAGTATGCGGGCTTCGCCACCGCCGAGGAATCCAACGCACGCTACAAGTATCTCCTGGCCCAGGGCCAGACCGGTCTTTCGGTGGCCTTCGACCTACCCACCCAGATCGGCTACGATTCGGATCATGCCCTGGCGGCCGGAGAGGTGGGCAAGGTGGGCGTCGCCATAGATTCCCTGGAGGACATGGAAACCCTCTTCGCGGGCATTCCCCTGGACAAGGTTTCCACCAGCATGACCATCAATGCTCCGGCGTCGGTGCTTCTGGCCATGTACATCGCTGTTGCCGAAAAGCAGGGTGTGAGCGCCGACAAGCTCGAAGGCACCATCCAGAACGACATCCTCAAGGAATACATCGCCCGGGGAACCTACATTTATCCGCCCGGGCCATCCATGAGGCTCATCACCGACATTTTCGCCTATTGTTCGGCCAAGGTGCCTAACTGGAACACGATTTCCATTTCCGGCTATCATATCCGGGAAGCGGGGGCCACGGCTGTTCAGGAGGTCGCCTTCACCTTGGCGGACGGCATAGCCTATGTCGAAGCCGCCATCAAGGCGGGACTGAGCGTGGACGACTTCGCGCCCAGGCTTTCTTTCTTCTTCAACGCTCACAACGATCTCTTCGAGGAGGTGGCCAAGTTCCGCGCCGCCCGGCGTGTCTGGGCCCATATCATGAAGGAGCGCTTCGGGGCCAAGAACCCCAAGAGCCTCATGCTGCGTTTCCATACCCAGACGGGAGGAAGTACCCTCACCGCCCAGCAGCCGGAGAACAACGTGGTGCGTGTGGCCGTCCAGGCCCTCGCGGCGGTATTAGGCGGTACCCAGTCCCTGCATACCAACTCCAGGGACGAGGCCCTGGCCCTGCCCTCCGAGGATTCGGTGCGCATAGCCCTCCGGACCCAGCAGATCCTGGCCTACGAATCAGGGGTCGCCGAGACTCCCGACCCCCTGGCCGGTTCTTATTACGTGGAGAGCCTGACCGATTCCATCGAGACAGGAGTGTTGGCCTACATACGGCGCATCGACGATCTTGGCGGAGCAGTGAAGGCTATCGAAAAAGGCTATATCCAGCAGGAGATCCAGGATTCCGCCTACGCTTGGCAGATGGATGTGGAAAAGAACGAGCGAATCGTGGTGGGACTTAACAAGTTCCAGGTGAAAGAGGCTAGTCCCAAGGGCCTTTTGCGGGTCGACCCGGTGGTGGGAGAGCGGCAGGTCGCGAAACTGGCCGCCCTCAAGGCAAAACGGGACAACCTGGCCGTAAAGGACGCGCTGGCGGCGCTGAAAAAGGCCGCCGAGGGGGAGGACAACCTCATGCCGCCGATTTTATCCGCGGTCAAGGCCTATGCCTCTCTGGGTGAGATCTGCGACGTGTTGAGAAATGTGTTCGGCGAATACCGCCCCAGCGTCATGTTCTAACGAGGGAGCCAGAAGTATGGAACGAAAAATACGCGTCATCGTCGCAAAACCGGGACTCGACGGCCACGATAGGGGCGCCAAGGTAATTGCCCGCGCCCTTAGGGACGCCGGTATGGAAGTAATCTACACGGGCCTGAGGCAGACGCCGGAGCAGATCGTGCAGGCCGCCCTCCAGGAAGACGCCGACGTCGTCGCCCTGTCCATTCTTTCCGGAGCCCACAATCATCTGTTCCCCAGGGTCGTGGAACTGCTCAAGGAAAAGGGTGCCGAAGACATTTTGGTGTTCGGCGGAGGAGTGATCCCCGAAGACGATATCCCCTTCCTGAAATCCAAGGGCATAGCGGAAGTGTTCGGACCCGGCACCCCGACCCAGACTACGGTGGACTTCATCAAGACACACCTCAAGCGGAGCTAGTCGGCCCATGTACGAGGATCTCGCGCGGCGCTGCTTGGACGGGGAGGTTCGGGCGGTTGCGCGGTTCGTAAGCCTTTTGGAGGACGGGGACAGGCGGGCCTATAACGCCATGTCGGCCTTCGCCTCCACCATGGGCAAGGCCCAAATACTGGGAATAACAGGTCCTCCCGGCTCGGGCAAAAGCACGCTCACCGATAAGCTTATCGGGTATTTCCGCGGTCAAGAAAAAAAAGTCGCGGTCATAGCCGTGGATCCATCGAGCCCCTTTTCCGGCGGCGCCATTCTGGGCGACAGGCTGCGCATGCAGGGTCATGCCGTCGATCCGGGGGTGTACATCCGAAGTCTCGCCTCCCGGGGTCAGCTGGGCGGTCTCTCCAAGGCTACCGCCTTCGCGGTAAGGGTGCTGGAGGCCGCTGGTTACGATATCGTGATCATAGAAACCGTCGGCGTAGGCCAGTCGGAGATCGATATCGTCAAGGTGGCCGATACGGTGGTTTTGGTATCGGTTCCGGGCCTGGGTGACGATATTCAGGTTATCAAGGCCGGCATAATGGAAATCGGCGACATTTTCGTGGTCAACAAGGCCGACAGGGACGGCGCCGACCGGGTTGTGCGGGAAATCAGGGCCATGCTGGAAACCCAGGCGGCGCTCAAGCGGGGCAAAAGCCCCTCCGCCGGTCCCGACACCCTGGCTTTGCGGAGCGCCGAACTCCTCCATCACGGGCAGACCGGAGCCGCTCCATCGTCGCAGATCGAACAAATCGAAGCGGAAGAACTCCCGCCGGTGATGAAAACCGTGGCCGAGACAGGGGAGGGTGTCCCCGAATTGGGAGCCCGCATACTGTCCCGGTTCGAGGGCGACAGGCTGAGCGGAGCCCTGGAGTCCCGCCGTCTAAGCTCCATCAAAGCCCAGCTCAAGGATATCGCGGCCTGGCAGCTCCTGGATCTTTTCGCCGACTCCGGCGGAGACGGCAGACTGGACAGTCTGGCCGAGGCGGTTCATTCCCGCAGTATGGACATATACGGCGCGGCAAAGAAGCTGACAGCGACCCTGGTAAAAGGAGAACAAGCATGAAACTGGAAAAACTGGATCATATCGGCATCGCAGTGGAAAGTCTGGATACTTCGCTGCCCATTTGGGAGGGCGTTCTGGGACTGCCCTGCCACGGCACCGAAGAGGTGGCCGAGCAGAAGGTGAGAACTTCGTTTTTCCCCGTCGGGGACAGCGAGGTTGAACTGCTGGAGTCCACCGACCCCGAAGGTCCCATCGGCAAATTCATCGCCAACAAGGGCCAGGGCGTGCATCATCTGGCTTTCCGGGTCGATGATATCGATGCCGCCCTGGCGGAGCTGAAAGCCAAGGGTGTTCGCCTGATCGACGAAAAACCCCGCTACGGCGCGGGTGGCGCGAGAATAGCCTTTATCCATCCCAAGGCCACCGGTGGCGTATTGATCGAAATAAGCGAGCGCAGGTAAGCATAACGGCGCCAGCCGTTTCAGGAAGGCGAATGAAAGTTTGTGTGGTCGGCCTCGGAGCCATTGGTGGAACTCTGGGCTACTACCTGGCCAAGGCGGGCTGCGAACTTTCGGCCCTCGCGCGGGGTAAAACCCTTGCCGCCCTGGCTCAGAAAGGCCTGCGCCTCATCGAGGAAAAGGCCGGACAGGAAATCGAAGGCTCGGTATCTATCCGGGCGAGCGGAGATCCGAGCTGCCTGGGTCCCCAGGATCTGGTGGTCTTGGCGGTGAAAGCCCCGGCGCTCGGTGCCTTGGCCCCCGCGCTTAAGCCCCTCCTCAAAGCCGACACGATCGTCATGCCCGCCATGAACGGCATACCCTGGTGGTTTTTCCAAGATTTCGGCGCCGCCTTGAAAGGCCGGCGACTGCGCTCGGTCGATCCCGATGGGCTGATTTCCTCCTCAATACCCCGAAAATCGATTCTCGGCTGCGTGGTGCATCTCGGGGCTGTTTGTCCCGAACCCGGCCTGGTGAAACCTCTTCCTTTGAAAACCCTCATTCTCGGAGAACCTTCCGGGACCTCCTCCGCGCGGCTTACAGCCCTAGCCGGGCTCTTTACCCGGGCCGGCTTCGATGTAAAGATTTCCCATTCGATCCAAAATGATATCTGGTACAAACTCTGGGGCAATATGACCATGAACCCCATCTCGGCCCTGACCGGGGCGACGATGGACAGGATTCTGGACGATCCTCTGGTCGAGGCGTTTTGCAGGCAGATCATGACTGAAGCCGAACATGTGGGCGAAAGGATTGGCTGCAAAATCGAACAGAGCGTCGAGGATCGTTTAGCCGTCTCGCGCACCCTGGGCGCCTTCAAGACCTCCATGCTCCAGGATGTGGAAGCCGGCAAACCTCTGGAGCTGGACGCCCTGGTGGGCGCGGTGGCGGAAATCGGCGATTTGCTCGGACTTCAAACCCCCGCCATCGATATCTTGCTCGGTTTGACGAGGTTGAGGGCGAGGATGGAGGGGTTGTATCCCGAAGAGGCTTAGCGCGATCGGGCTTGGCAAAACACCGGGAAGGCGGAACTATATTGCTGCGGATGGGTAAATAAAATAAAGCGGGAGGCGGATATGGCAATTTCTGCCAAAATGCGGGAGTTTGTCGCCAATGGCTCGATGATTCGGAAAATGTTCGAGGAAGGAGCGAGGCTGAAGGCTCTTTACGGGGCCGACAAGGTTTTCGACTTCAGCCTCGGCAATCCCAACGTGTCGCCTCCGGATATATTCAAGCGCACTCTCAAGGCGGTTGTGGACGCCGACGAGCCGGACCTGCATTCCTACATGCCCAACGCCGGCCTGCCGGCGGCCCGGGCGGCCATAGCGGCCAGGCTCGGGACGGAACAAAGGGTGGATGTCCGGGCCGAGAATATCGTAGTCACCTGCGGAGCCGCAGGGGCCTTGAATATTGTCTTCAAAGCCCTTCTGGAACCTGGCGACGAAGTTCTGGTCAGCGCCCCATATTTTGTCGAATATGGTTTTATCGCCGACAACCACGGCGGAAAATTGAAAATCGTGGCCTCGAAGCCGGATTTTTCCCTCGATCTGGCCGCGCTCGAATCCGCCATGGGACCGAAGACCAAGATCGTCTTGATCAACACACCCAACAACCCCACGGGTAAAATATATCCTGAAAATGACTTGCTGGCCTTGGCCGAGGCCATGAAACGGAAGGGCGCGCGCTACGGCCGCAGTCTCTATTTGGTATCCGACGAACCCTACCGTAAACTGGCCTATGATGGGGCGAAAGTAGCCAGCCCCCTGGCCAGCTGTCCTAATTCCATCGTGGTCAGCTCCTATTCGAAGGAGCTTTCCTTGCCGGGCGAGCGCATCGGCTTCGCGGCGGTGAATCCCCTGGCCGAGGGCGCGGGCGAAATAGCGGCCGCCCTGGCCCTGGCCAACCGCATCCTCGGATTCGTCAACGCGCCCAGCCTGATGCAGAAAGTGATCGCCCTTCTCATCGATCAGGAGGGGCGGGATAAGGGACTTCCGGCCTGCGTGGACGTGTCCATCTACCAGCGAAAACGCGACATGCTCGCGAAGGGCCTCAAATCAGCGGGGTACGATTTTTCCCTGCCCGAAGGCGCCTTCTACCTGTTCCCTAAAATCCCCATGGCCGACGACGGGACTTTCATCGATTTGCTGAAGGAAGAGAACATCCTCGTGGTCCCGGGTTCTGGTTTCGGAGTCCCGGGGTATTTCAGGATCGCCTATTGCGTGGACGACGCGACGATTGCGGGAGCTTTGCCCGGATTCGCGCGGGCGATCGAAAAAGCGGCGGCCTTTGCTTAAGCCAGGGGGTGAACAGCCGCCTGGAACGGTTCGCATAACTTCTTCGGGACGCGTTTCGTGGCGATGAATATTAGATATTATCGATATACACTATCAATCTTTAGGGTATAGAAACATATTCGCTTCGGTATTATACTGCCCGGGAGGCATGTATTCATAAAAATGCGCTTTGCTACATTCCAATCTTCTGCGGGGAATGTTGACGGGCGTGCATCAAGGATGGGTGACTGAATTATGGAAGAGAAGCTAAAGTTACTCGAACAGCGGCGAGCGAAGGTGCTTGCGGGCGGAGGTCCTAAGCGGGTTGAGGCTCAGCACGCGAAGGGGAAGAAGACTGCACGGGAGAGAATCGAGGCTCTTCTCGACAGGGGTTCGTTCATAGAGCTGGACGCCTTTGTGGAGCACCGCTCCTCCGATCTCGGTATGGCCGAGGTGGAGGCGCCGGGCGAAGGTGTGGTGATAGGCTATGGTACGATCCAGGGCAGGACGGTCTATGTTTTCGCCCAGGACTTCACGGTCATCGGAGGATCCTTGGGGGAGATGCACGCGGCCAAGATCTGCAAGGCCATGGATATGGCCGTCAAGGTTGGCTGTCCCTGTATTGGAATCAACGATTCCGGCGGTGCTAGAATCCAGGAAGGCGTGGACGCCCTGTCGGGCTACGGGGATATCTTCTACCGCAACACCCTGTCATCCGGTGTGGTTCCGCAGATTTCCGTGATTATGGGACCTTGCGCGGGCGGCGCCGTCTATTCTCCCGCCCTGACCGATTTCGTGTTCATGACCGAGGGCACCGCGAACATGTTCATCACCGGTCCTCAGGTTATCAAGGCTGTTACGGGCGAGGATGTGAGCGCGGAAGGCCTGGGCGGCGCCAAGGTTCACACCGAAGTGTCGGGGGTGGCCCACTTCAAGTTCAAGGACGAGGATTCCACCCTCGAAGCCGTACGGAAGCTCCTCTCCTATCTTCCCCAGAACAATATCGAGGACGCGCCCCTTTTCAATACCGGCGACGATCCCTTCAGAGCCGATCAGGAGCTGGCGGCGATTATTCCGGATTCGGCGAACAAGCCCTACGATGTGCGAAGGGTTATCGAGCGTGTGGTCGATACGGGCGATTTTTTCGAAGTGCAGCCCGACTATGCCAAAAACATCGTCACGGGATTCGCCCGGCTTGCGGGCAGGTCCATCGGCATCATAGCGAATCAGCCCGCCGTCCTGGCCGGCGTCCTGGACATCAACGCTTCGGACAAGGCGTCCCGTTTTATCCGCTTCTGCGATTCTTTCAATATTCCCCTGCTCACCCTCTCCGATACGGCGGGATATCTACCCGGCGTGGGACAGGAGCATGGGGGGGTCATTCGTCACGGGGCCAAGCTGCTCTACGCGTATTCCGAGGCTACGGTGCCCAAGATGACCGTCATTCTGCGCAAAGCCTACGGTGGCGCTTATATCGCCATGTGCTCCCGCCATCTGGGGGCCGACCAGGTTTTCGCCTGGCCGAGCGCCGAGATTGCCGTAATGGGGCCCGACGGCGCGGCCAACATCATATTCAAGAAAGAGATCGAGGAAGCTGCCGACCCGGCCTCCGCCAGGAAGGAAAAGATCGAGGAGTACAAGAAGAACTTCGCCAATCCGTACAAGGCCGCGATACGAGGCTATGTCGACGATGTCATCGACCCCTCCCAGACCAGGGCGAGGCTCTGCGCCGCGCTCTCCATGCTGCTCGGAAAACGGCAGACCCTGCCCGCGCGCAAGCATGGGAACATTCCCTCTTAAGCATTGGAGCCGCACAAATGAATAAATGGCTTATTATGTTCGCCGGGATAGGTACAGTCTTCGTCGCCCTTATCGCGATCATTGCGATAATTCAGGTTTTCCATCTCATATTCGGAAAACGTCCCGGACCTAAAAAGCAAAAAACCGATCGGGAACCGGCTTCCCAGGCCAAGCTGGCGAAACCCGCTCCCGCCCCGGCGGTCGAGACGAAATCGACGGGACCGGCGCAGGCCGGCGGTGAGCTTGTCGCGGTTATCGCGGCCTCGATCGCCGCCGCCAGCGGTCTTTCCCCTTCGTCCTTCCGCATCGCCTCGGTGCGGAGCGCCGGCGACGGGGATGGAGAAGGCGGATTTAATACCCCGGTCTGGGGAAGAATCGAGCGATTCAACAGATAAACAACAATACTAAGGAGAATTGATATGAAGCAGTATAGAGTCACCGTCAACGGTCAGTCCTACGATGTAGCGGTAGAGGAACTCGGCGCGGGCGCCGCTTCCCCTCGCGCCGCTGCTCCGGCTCCGGCCCCCGCCGTTCCCGCGGCGGCGCCCGCGCCCGTCGCCGCTCCCGCGGCTTCCGCCTCTCCTTCAGCCGGGGCAACCACCGTCAAAGCCCCCATGCCCGGCACGGTGATGTCCTTCAAGGTATCGGTGGGCCAAGCGGTAAATCGCGGCGACGTCCTGCTCATTCTCGAAGCCATGAAGATGGAGAATGAGATTGTCGCCCCCCAGGCGGGAAAGGTCGCGGCGCTTAAGGTTCCGGTGAGTGCCTCGGTCAACACCGGCGATCCCCTGATCGACCTCGAATAAGGGGGTCGGTAGCCCCATGAGAGAATTCATAGCGGAATTCCTGCAATCCACGGGATTCCTCAATATAAGCGTCGGCCAGCTCATCATGCTGGTCATAAGCTGCGTTCTCCTTTACTTAGGGATATATCGCAAATACGAACCCCTGCTCTTGATTCCCATAGCCTTCGGCATGCTATTGGCGAACATTCCCATATCGGGCATTACCGACGGTCCTGTGGGGGATCAACCGGGCGGTTTGATCTACTACCTCTACCAGGGCGTGAAGTGGGGAATTTATCCCCCGCTCATCTTCCTGGGCATAGGCGCCATGACAGATTTCGCGCCCCTCATCGCCAATCCCGCCAGCCTGCTTCTGGGCGCCGCTGCTCAGATCGGCATCTTTGTTCCCTTTATCATCGCCACGTTTATCGGTTTCGACCTCAAGGCCGCGGCGAGCATCGGCATCATTGGCGGAGCGGACGGCCCGACGGCCATCTTCCTCACCTCCAGGCTCAAGCCCGAGCTGCTGGGACCCATCGCCATCGCCGCCTATTCCTACATGGCGCTAGTGCCGATTATCCAGCCTCCCATCATGCGCGCGCTCACCACCCCCAAGGAACGAGCGGTCAAAATGGCTCAGCTCAGGGAAGTCACCAAGACAGAGAGAATCGTATTTCCTATCGGTGTCACGATTTTTGTCGGACTACTGCTTCCGGCGGCCCTCCCCCTGGTGGGCTCCTTGATGCTCGGAAACCTTTTCAGGGAATCGGGAGTGACCGAACGGCTTTCCGATACGGCCCAACACGCGCTCATCAATATTTTGACCATCTTCTTGGGCGTTTCGGTAGGTTCGACCGCGAGCGCTGCCCGGTTTCTCAATCCCGAGACATTGAAGATCATCGCTTTGGGATTGTTCGCCTTTGCCACGGGTACGGCCTTCGGGGTTATTTTCGGCAAAATCATGTATGTGGTGACCGGCGGCAAGGTGAATCCCCTCATCGGTTCGGCCGGCGTCTCCGCCGTGCCCATGGCCGCCAGGGTGTCCCAGGTCGTGGGCGCCGAAACCGACCCTACCAATTTCCTTTTGATGCACGCCATGGGGCCCAATGTCTCGGGCGTCATAGGTTCCGCGGTGGCGGCGGGCGTCTTGCTTTCGATTTTGGGCTAGGGTGGGCCGTTTTAAAAAGTCGCGGAAGCTTTAGCGAGAGCTTACAGCGTTCATGCCCTAATTCTTCCC
>LVBN01000041.1 GCA_001603165.1 Spirochaetales bacterium Spiro_12 | reverse complement strand
AGCCTTCGCCTCCTCCATGGTCGCCATGGAATAGAAGCTCAGGGTATCCTTCGGCATAAGCTCCAGATCGAAGAGGCCCTCCGCGACCTCCCTCGGCGCGAAGGTGATAAGTTGACTCTTCCCGCCGGGAAGAGGCCGATGAATATCCGCGTAAACCTGATTCGTATCCAACACGATGGATGCCAGTTTTTGCAGGCTTGAAAGCTTCATGCCCTTTTCCCAGGCATAGAGCCCCGGGAACTGCGCCGGTCCGCGTATCAGCACCGCATCCGTAAAGCGATCGAAATCGGGCTTCGCCGGCGCGTAGGCCACCTTGTGCAATCGCACCAGATCCCGGGCGCCCAACTCCATATCCCAGGAACCGTCCAGTACTTGGGAAGGCCGGAAGGTGATGTATTCGTTCTTTCCGTCCAGCCGGATCCTGGTAAGTTCGGCGTAATTCAAGTTCGTGTCCAGGAGGATCTGATCGCTTTTCACGACGCTTGAGAGCTTCATCCCCTCCCGGTGCGCGAATATCTCGGGCCTCGCGACCTGACCGGCCAGTTGAACCACATTGACAAACCGATCCAGGTCAGCCAAAGCCTTCGTACCCTTAAAGCCAGTCTTGGACACAAACCGGATCGAATCCCTGGCCTTGAGCACCAGATCGAAGGTACCGTCAAGCACCGCCCTGGGCGAAACTGCAATATACTCCGCGGTCCCGTCCTCTTTGAGCCTGGTCAGCTCGGCGTACTCGAGATTAGTCTCTTCCAGCAACTGATCCTTGGTGACGATCGAAGAAAGCTTTAGGCCTTCGGTCCTGGCGTAGGGGCCTATATAGCGAACCGTTCCCGAAACAGTGACCACCTCGAAGAATAGCTTTCCGGAATCGGCGGAAATATCTCCGACGCTCAAAACGCCGATGTTGGACGCCGGGACGCTGGCCGGAGCCTGCGCGAGCCCTGGGGCCTCCGTAGCGGCCGGAGCCGGCGCAGTCGCCATGGTCGGCGGCGGTGTAGCCGCCACGATTGGAGATGGAGCCGGCGAAGCCGCCATGGTCGGCGCGGCCGCCGAGGCCGGCGGCGTAGCCCCCGGAACAGCTTGAGCCGCCAAAGTCGGCGTCCCTTCGGTTTTCAAAACCTCGGCGGATTTATTCTGTTCTTCCGCCGATGCTTTGTTCGCCGTCACCGGAGTCGTCGTATAAAGCCGCACAACGTCCCTGGCTTTAAGATTCAGATCGGCGGACTTGGAATCGATCTCCCGGGGCGCGAAGGTGACATATTCAAAGGCCGTCCCGCCCAGAGGCCGAACGATTTCGGCGTAGAACTGGTTCGTTTCCAATGCCGGCCCTGCGCTCGCCAGGAGCGAGGATAACTTCATGCCCTCTCTCCACGCGTAAAGCCCGGGGAACTTCACCGGGCCATAAAGCTGCACCGCGTTCGTAAAGCGATCGAAATCGTGCTTTTCCGGCGCGTAGCCCACCTTAAGCAATCTCACAAGATCCCGGGCGCCCAACTCCAAATCCCAGGAACCATCCAGGACTTCCGAAGGCCTAAAGGTGAGGTACTCGTTCTTGCCGTCGGCCTTGAATCGCGTAATCTCCCCGTAATTGAGGTTCGAGTCCAAGAGCAGCTGATCCTTGGTCAGCAGCGAAGACAGCCTCATGCCCGGCCCGAGCGCGAATATCTCGGGTCTCGCCACCTGCCCGACGAGTTGCACGACATTAGTGAACTTGTCCAAGTCCGCCGCTTCCTTGACGCCCTTGAAACCGGTCTTGGCGATAAAACGCACCGAATCCCTGGCGCGAAGATCCATATCGAAGCTTCCCGTCAGCACCGCCTTGGGAGAGAAGGCTATATATTCTTCGGAACCGTCTTCCTTGAGTCTGGTAAGCTCGGCGTAATCGAGATTCGTCTCGGGTAAAAGCTGTTCCTTTGTTATTATGGAGGAAAGCTTCAATCCCCCGGTTCTCGCGTAAGGACCAATATGACGAATGGCTCCCGATACCCGCACCATCTCGGTAAAGTTCCGCACCGATTCAATCGGCACGCCGCCACCGACGGCCTCGGCAGCTTCGGCAGCCGAATAAAGCCGCACAACGTCGCGGGCCATCAATTCCAGGTCAGCGCCGTTGGAAGCGATTTCCCTGGGCGCGAAAGTCAAATACTCGAACTCCACCCCGCCCACATGACGCACGATTTCCGCGTAGAACTGATTAGTTTCCAGCCCAGGCTTGGCGCTCGCCAGGAGCTCGGAGAGCATCATGCCCTGCTTCCAGGCATACAGACCGGGGAAGCGGGCCGGACCGGTCATCATCACCGCGTCGTTGAATCGATCGAAATCGGGTTTTTCGGGCGTGTAAGCGACCTTATGCAGCCTGACCATATCCCGCGGGCCTAATGCCAAATCCCAGGAACCATTCAAGACCTCGGAAGGCCGGAAGGTCAGGTACTCGTTCTTGCCGTCGATCCTGAGCCGCGTGAGCTCCGCGTAGTTCAAATTGCTATCCAGCAGCAGCTGATCCTCGGTGAGCAGCGAGGAAAGCTTCATGCCATCCCGCAACGCGAACACTTCGGGCCGGGCCACCTGACCGACGAGCCTGACCGCCGCGGCGAACTTTTCCACATCCGTTTCCGCCGGAGCTCCGCCGAATGGCGTCTTGCGTATCAGGCGAATGGAATCCCGGGCGCGCAAGGCCAGATCGAATTTTTTCTCCAGCACATCCTTGGGCGCGAAGGTCAGGTATTCGTAACTTCCGTCCTCTTTCAGGCGCGTCAACTCGGCATAGTCCAGATTGGTCTCTTCCAGCATCTGGTCCGCGGTGATCACCGAGGAGAGCTTCAGCGAGGGCGTCCTCGCCCAGGGCCCGACATAGCGCACCGTCCCCGACACCCTCACCACTTGCAGGAATCGATTCATATCGACGGAAAATTCTCCGGTCACCTGCCCGGCGATCGGATTCGCGGCCAGCGCCGGGGCTGCCCCGGGAACCG
>LVBN01000040.1 GCA_001603165.1 Spirochaetales bacterium Spiro_12 | reverse complement strand
CACCTCCTTTTCCTCCGTGCAGGATGTGCAGATCATCATCGAAGGGCAGAAGAAGGATTATCTGGGAGGCGAGGGCGTCTACATAGGGAAGCCTCTTTCCAGGGCTTCCTTATAAAATGGAGTGATAGGCGGTCCAGGCCTTTTTAAGCCGAAGATTCCTCCTCCGGTCGGCCCCCGTTCCGTTGTGGACGTGGGATTCGTTGCGAACATCGGAATGCGGTGTTATAATCCAATAGTCCTCGACACCCTTCCCAGGAGGCCATTACGCACACGACAGCGCTGCACGATTGGCATATCGAACATGGAGCGAAAATGGCTCCCTTCGCCGATTACGATATGCCTATCTCCTATCCTACAGGAGCCCTCGAAGAGCATGGGATAACCCGGCGATCCGTCGGGCTCTTCGATATCGATCACATGGGACAGTTCGAAATCTCGGGCCCTTCCGCCGAGTCCTTCGTTTCCCGGATGGTGAGCGCCAGGATCTCCGATCTCAGGGTTCCCATGTCCCGGTATTCCCTTCTTTTAAACGAGGAAGGCTGTGTGCTGGACGATCTCTTCGTCTACCGCCTGCCCGAATCCTGGTGGATCGTGGTCAACGCCTCCAACCGGGAGGCTGATTTGGCGTGGTTTAAATCCAAGGCGACAGCGGGTGTAAAAATCGACGACAGGTCCGACGAAACCTACATGATAGCGGTGCAGGGGCCAAGGGCCATCGAGCTGCTCGATGCGGTGGCGACGGAGCCGGTATCGGCGGCGGGGCGCTTTGACTGGTGCAGGACCGAGATTGGAGGGGTCCCGATTCTTTTCGGAAGGACTGGCTACACCGGCGAGGACGGGGGCGAGCTGTTTTTCCCCGCCGAAAAAGCCCTGTTTCTTTGGGAATACCTTTTAAAAAAGGGAAGCGAGGCGGGGATCGAGACGAAGGCCATCGGGCTCGCCGCCAGGGACAGCCTGCGCTTCGAGGCGGGAATGCCCCTGCATGGCCATGAGATAAGTCCTTCGATCAATGCCCTGGAAGCGGGCTTTAAATGGGCCTGCGATTTCGAGAAAGAGTTTATCGGCAAGGCTGCCCTGGAAGCGATCGCCGCGCGGGGACCGGCCCGAAAACTGGTCGGCCTCGAGGTCTCGGGCGGCGTGCCCCGGGAGGCTTACCAGGTCGCGGAGCCACAAGGCAGGGTGGTGGGTCGCTGCGTCGCGGGAATGTTCTGCCCGAGCGTGAAAAAGTACGCGGCCAATGCCTTCGTGGAGTCGGCCCTGGCAACGCCGGGCACCGCCCTCAAGGTCATCATCCGCGGGCAGCCCAAGGATGCGACGGTCGTTAAGCGGCCTCTTTATATTCCCGCCTATCGGCGGTGATTACCATCAAAAGGAGAAATCCATGAGCGTCGATGCAAAGGCGAGATACGCCCAATCCCACGAGTACGCGAGGCAGGAAGGCGATCTGGTAGTGGTGGGTATTTCGGATCATGCCCAGGATGAGCTGGGCGATATCGTGTTCGTCGAGCTGAAGGAAGCCGGGAAAAAACTGGAAAAGGGCCAGGTTTTCGGCACTATCGAATCGGTCAAGGCGGCCAGCGATCTCTATATGCCCTTGAGCGGCAGCATCGCGGAGGTCAACGCCGGGCTTCAGGCAGATCCCGCCCTGGTCAACCGGGAGCCTTACTCAGGCGGCTGGATGATCAAAATAAAGCCCGACGCCGTAAAGGATCTGGAGGCTCTTTTGGACGCCAAGGCCTATGCTTCCCTGGTGGGGGAGGAATAAGCCGTGCCCTTCATTCCCAACGCGGAATCCGACCGGGAGGAAATGCTCCAGGCGATAGGGAAAAGGAGCGTGGAAGAGCTGTTCTCGGACGTGCCCGCCCGGAGACGCTTTCCCAAATTGAAGCTTCCCCGGGCCCTCTCCGAACAGGAGGTGCTCAGGGAGATCGGGGCGATGGCCGCGAAAAACCGGGGGGCCGATAAGGTTTCCTGGTTCCTGGGGGCCGGAATCTACAATCATTTTATTCCAGCCCTGGTCCCGGCCCTTGCTTCCAGGGGTGAATTCCTCACCGCCTATACTCCCTATCAGCCCGAGGTTTCTCAAGGGACACTGCAGGCGATATTCGAGTATCAGAGCATGGCCGCCCGCCTCTTCGGCGTTTCGGTGGTCAACGCATCTCATTACGACGGGGCCACGGCCCTGGCCGAGGCCGCCCTCATGGCATGGAAGCTGGATGAGGGACGCGACAAGATACTTTTGCCCGAAGATCTGCACCCCGAATATAAGGCGGTGCTCGAAACCTACTTCTCTTCCTTCGATGTGGAAATCGCCGGGTACCGGGGAGCTCCGGAGGACGCGGGGGTGGATGGGCGCTGCGCCTGCCTTGTGGCGGGGTATCCCTGTTTTTCCGGCGAACTCCACGGGCTCGGGCGGGCCGCCGAGCGGGCCCACGCCGCGGGCGCGCTCTTCATCGTCCACGCCGATCCGCTGATGTGCGCCCTCCTCGAAAGTCCCGGCGCCCAGGGCGCTGATATCGTGGTCGCCGAAGGCCAGAGCCTGGGCAATCCCATGAATTTCGGGGGCCCGGGGCTGGGCATGATGGGGGCGACGGAAAAGCTGATGCGCAGAATGCCCGGGCGCATCGTGGGAGAAGCCAGGGACCATGATGGCCGCCGGGGCTTCGTGCTCACCCTTACCGCCCGGGAACAGCATATCCGCAGGGAAAAGGCGGTATCCAATATCTGCTCCAACCAGGGCCTGGTGATGTTGCAATCCTGCATCTACATGGCCGCCCTGGGCGCCGGGGGCATGCGGCAAGTCGCTTCGCTCTGCTACGACAAGGCTCATTACGCGGCCTCGCTCATTGACGGCCTCGAAGGCTTCAGGGTGAGGAACCGAAGCTTCTTTAAGGAATTTCTGGTTTCCACTCCCGTGCCGGCCCAAACCATCGTGGATAAGCTCGCCAGGCGAAAAATCATGCCCGGCCTCGCCTTATCGCGCTACGATTCGGCAAGGGAAAAGGAACTTCTCGTCTGCGTCACCGAGTTGAACGGCAAGGCCGAAATCGACCATTTGGTCGCGGCGCTCAAGGAGGCTGCGCTATGAATCTGAGCCCTGAACCTCTTGTATTCGAGCTGTCGCGCCCCGGATTGGTCGGATGTTCGCTGCCCGGTTCGGATGTTCCCCCGGCCGAACTGCCGAAGAATTTGGTTCGTGCGAATCTGGATCTGCCCGAACTGGATGAGCTTACGGTGGTGAGACACTTCACCAGGCTCTCGCAGAAAAACTACTCCATCGATACCCATTTCTATCCCCTGGGATCCTGCACCATGAAATACAACCCCAAGGCGAACGAGGCGGCAGCCGCCGAGCCGGGATGGAAGCACATCCACCCCCTTGCGGGGGATTCGGAAACCCAGGGCGCCCTGGAACTGCTCTACAAGCTGCAGGAAAGCCTGGCCGAGATAGGTGGTTTCGACTCCGTTTCCCTCCAGCCGGCGGCGGGGGCCCATGGCGAATTGGCGGGCGTGCTCATGATCCGGGATTGCCTCAAGGCCAGGGGGGAGGGACAGCGTAAAAAAATGCTCATCCCCGACTCCGCCCACGGAACGAACCCCGCCTCCTGCACCATGGCCGGTTTCAGCACCCAGACAATTCCCTCCGGCAAGGATGGCAACATCGACATAAAAGCCCTGGAAGCCGCCCTGGACGACAGTGTCGCCGGGATAATGATCACCAACCCCAACACCCTCGGCCTTTTTGAGCGGAATATCACGAAGATAGCCGCCATGGTACACCAGGCCGGCGGCCTGGTGTACGGGGACGGGGCCAACATGAACGCCCTCACCGGGGTCTTCCAGCCCGGCAAGAGCGGCATCGATGTTATGCACTTCAACCTGCATAAAACCTTTTCCACGCCCCACGGAGGGGGAGGCCCCGGGGCGGGCATGGTGGCGGCGGTCAAGGAACTGGCCCCCTTCCTGCCCGGACCCCTGGCCAGGCGGAGGGCGGGAAAATACGAGCTGGCGATGCCGGAGAAAAGCATCGGTAGGCTCAAGGCTTTCTACGGTAACTTCGGCGTCCTGGTCCGCGCCTATTGCTACGTCAGGATGCAGGGAGCCGAAGGTCTGCGCCGCATAGCGGAAAACTCGGTCCTGAACGCGAACTACCTGAGGGCGAGGCTGGAGAAAACCTACAAACTCAAGTACACGAGGCCCTGCATGCACGAGTTCGTGGCCATGGGCGATGTCGCTCCCGGCATCCGCACCTTGGATATAGCCAAGCGCCTGATCGATTACGGTTTCCATCCGCCCACCATCTACTTCCCCCTGATAGTGCCCGAGGCGCTGATGATAGAGCCGACGGAGACCGAGAGCAAGAAAACCCTGGACGGCTTTGTGGATGCCATGTTGTCCATAGCCGCCGAAGCGAAAACCGCTCCGGAACTGCTTCATGCCGCGCCCACGACAACCCCGGTCGGCCGTCTTGACGAGGTTGCCGCGGCGCGAAGCCCGGTGCTTTGTTTCAGGGGTTAGGGCCTTATCTAGTAAAGCGAAGGGGCTGTCCGGCACACGGACAGCCCCTTTTTATGCCCACCGCGGCCATAGCCCTGCCGGGGTTCAGTTCCTCTTGTCGCCCCGGCCCTGCTTGGAATAGAGAAATCGTTTTATCTTCTGGGTGGGGGTTTTTTCGAAGGGTTGTTCCTGCAGCTTTATGCTGTGGATCTTCGAAAACGAAGAAAGCTTCGTATTCGTTTCCTTGCGAATACCTTCCAACAGTTGGGAAATTCTTTTCTCGGCATCCTCGAAGGCATGTCCGAGGCTGCTGGCGACGCTCTTCTCCGCGTTGGCGATGGCGGTTCCAAGCCTTGAGGAGAGTTCGCCCGCCGCGTCCAGGCCATCCTGGATCCTCGCGCCGAGGTTTTCCAATACCTCGCTTTTCAAGTAGACGAAGGCGGTCAGACCGGTATCCCCTTCCACGACGAGGGATTCCATGACATAGGGCGACTGGTTCAAGACGGCTTCGATTTCTTCGGGATAGATATTCTCTCCGGAGGCGCCGAGTATCATTGTCTTTATCCGTCCACGCACAAAGACCCGCTTCTTCTTGTCCACGAAGCCCAGGTCTCCAGTCCTGAACCAACCGTCCTCGGTGAAGGCTTCGGCGGTTTTCTCCTGGTCGAGATAATAACCCTTGAAAATATTATCGCCCCTGGCCTGGATTTCTCCCTCCCCGGTGGAAGGATTCGGATCGGCGATTCTCAATTGCACACCTTTGAGGGCAGGCCCCGTGGATCGTATGAAGGTCCTGCTGGGCGAGCAACCGGCGAGGAGAGGAGCGCATTCCGTAAGCCCGTACCCGATGGCGTAAGGGAATTTCGCCTTTTTCAGAAAGGACTCCACCTCAGCCGCCAAAGGGGCGCCCCCGACGCCGAAAAACCGGATTCTTCCGCCGAAAGTTTTCTTGAGTTTTATTCCAGCAAAGCGGATCAGAAGCGGCTTGATGAATTTGTTCGAGTACAGTTTCATTCCTTCCAGGGTGGGTTTTATGCTGGAACGGTAAATTTTTTCGATAACCAGGGGAACGGAAAGCATGATCGTCGGGCGGATCGCCTTCAGGGCCGGAAGAAGCACCGTCGCCGATGGCGGTCTATCCAGATAATGAATGTGAGAACCCGCCAGAAGGGGGATGATAAAGCCGATGGTAAACTCGTAGGTGTGGGCCAGGGGAAGGATGGAAAGAACCTGATCGATACGGTGCAAGATGATGATCGAACGACAAGCCAGGGCGTTCGAGAGAACATTCCGATGGCTTAACATAACTCCTTTGGAGCTGCCCGTAGTTCCGGAGGTGTAAATGATCATGGCTAGATCGTCTTTGCCCGGTCTGCGGGGGGATCGAAGGTCGTTTTCTGTCGGTTTTGAAGCCTTGCCGGGAACCTTGGACGCTACTCCGCCACGAATCTTGTCCTGGGCTTTTTCCCGGGTCGGACCTTTTCGCCTAAGCTCGCCTTCGACGATGCCGACGATCGCGAGACTTCCATAGGATGGCTTCAGTTTTGCCTCGAGCTTGTCCGAGCATATGACTGCCCTGGCTCCCGAATGTTTGAGAATGTTGGCGATCTGGTCGGGATTGAAATCCACCAGTATCGGTACGGCTATCGCGCCAGCCCGTAGAATGGCGAAAAAAGCCACTCCCCAGGCCGGAGAGTTTTCCGAAAGCAGGGCGACCTTATCGCCGTCCTCGATTCCATAGGAGAGAAGCTTTTGGGCGAATGCGGCGGAGGCCTTTTCCAAACCCGCATAGCTGAGGCTGGCGCCTCCGAACATGCTTAAGGCCGCCCTGTCCCCGTAGTGCTTCGAACCTTTCTCGACAAGTTCCACCAAGGTCATTTCTTTCAGAGCGTACATGGCTCCTCCTGATTACCGCAGAATACAGGCTTATGGCCTTTATGGCTAGTAAGCTCTGAATGAGCCATGGGTTACATGGTATTTCCGAATACCGTGATAGTGCCGGTATCGCCTCCGGCAATTAAAAACGCCCCCCGGCAGTAAGAAATCGAAGCTGGATCGGCGAATCCAAGCGGATCCGTCCCCCCGGGATATACAAGCTGCGAAACCGTCTTGCTTCCATCCACGGCGATATCCATGAATTCCAGACAGCCTCCTCCTGCGACCAGAAGGGTCTCGGACAATACGCCTCCGGTACCGCCTGCCGCCATCTGCCTCGCGCCTTCGCAGCCTTGCGATAGGGCGATCTCGCCGTCCTGGACATAGGGCGAAGCGGGATACGCTTTTGAAAAACGAACAATGGTTTTTTTATTGCACAACGCGTAGAACGAGTCTCCTCGACTCGAAACGGCGAGGGCATCGGGCTTATATAAGCCGGCGTTTCCCCCCGCGTTATCCAGACAATACAAAATCTCCAGATCCGCCCCGTCCTGGAGAATGAAGATCCTTGATGCGGCCGTCGCGCTGATCGCCAGAAGCCCGGAGGCGGTGAGTATCATGTCCGCGGGTGGAAGCGAAGAAGCTTCGTTTATTTTGAGTTCTTTTGAATGAAGGTATTCGAGGCTACCAGCCAGGGTGGCAAAGGCATAAACCTTATTCGATGACGAACAGGCCGCGTAGAGCCTGTCCCCGCAAGGGGAAAAGCAGAGCGCCCTGACATATTTAAAGTCGCCGAGATCGCCAGTCGAGGAACTGGATAGATATGATGTGGATACGATTCCTCCGTCCGGGCCCAATCGGCCTAACCAAATCCAGCCACCCTGGGACGCGGCCGCGGCGATAAACCTGCCGTCCTTGGATATGGCTAAGTGGTCCGCCGATTTTGGATCATCGGCCCTGATCCGGCTTCGCCAGAGTCTAAGCCAGGATGCCGAAGCAGGTACGGTTTGGATCCCCGGGGAGTATGAAGCGTCCAGGGTGGAACCATAGGCCGCCACAAAAGCATGCAGGTACTTATCGGCATCGAAATCCGCCACGGCGATCAATCCGCTTTCGGAGGCCGCCGCGCAGCGGGTTCTGAACAGGCGGCCGCTGCCTTGATTTTCCGCGCCCCCTTTCGAGCAGAGCGAAGGTCCCATCGCCGCGCGGTAGTCGTAGACGGCCATGGCTTTCCAGGGAAGGCCATCGGTCGGGGAGCAGGAGTTCAGAAGTTGGGAAGAGGTGCCGAAACGGTGACTGACATTCGCTTCCTCGGTAAAATCAATCCGGCTGATGCTGGCCTCCTGGCCGGAGCTGGAAGGCGGATAGATAAAACAATTCGGCGGAAGTAAGGTCGGGCCTTCGAGGATCGGAACCGCTGCTCCTGCTTCCCTGCCATTTCGATACCAGGTTCGCGCGACAGTATCCCCGGGGCTCGTGTCTGCCCTGGAAACAGCCATGGGCAGCGCGTTTATACCTTTGGGGACACTGTGTTCAACCGACAGCAGGGCCTGAGCTAGAGGTTCTTTCGGATATAGTTCCATCCCTATGCTCGCTACGGGTAAGCCCATGGTGATCGAGCACGCGCCGCTGCTGCCATAGCCCGCCAACACCAGGGCGGCGACGGCGCAGCCCCCCGAAACGAATCCGTCTTCCGTCTTAAGTTCAAGGCTGAGTAGATAGTACCCGGCCCCTAGTTCGGGGAAGAGCAATTCGTTATTCGAAGCAGGCTGATCGATGGGGATGACCGGGGGATGAGGGGCTGCCTGCTGTCCAGGCAGGCCGATGAATCGCAACTGACCTACAAGCCTGGCTCCGGCGGACATTTCGAGATTTTTAATTACATACACCGAAAGCTCACCGGTGCCCTCGAGCGGATATAGCACTATATCCGCCCGACTCGCCTTGCCCGGCTGAAGAATACAACTACAGCCGCCCCGGGCGAGTTCTATATTGTCTTGAGAGATGACACAGGCATCCAGAAACCATTCTCCCGGAACGCACTCTATGGAAAAAACCCCATCTTGTGTTTCTTCGACAAACGCGGCGCCTCCGGGCCCCGAGCCCGACAATGTGTAGCTAAGGGGGGTCCATCCACCACTAGGCAGTATGGGGGAGGCGGTGCTCAGTGTAGCGGGGTCTATGGCCCGCGGCTGCTTGAGCCCTGTTTCAAAACTAACGGTCGCCTTTATTCTGCCCATCCTTTCCCGCTGAATGCCGGGACAAGCCAGGAGCAGGGCGGTAAAAAGCAGGCATGGAAAAAAAAGATTTCGATGTCGTCCCATGATATGCATCCTCCCATCGCATATTCGCCCGGGGAGGGGTCGGATGCTTCAAGACGCGGGGGTTTTCCGGCTTTTTTATCCTCATTGCGGCCAAGCGCCCTGGCCGGTATAATCACACTGTGAAAATCTTGATGATCAGCAGCGAGGCTGTCCCTTTCGCCAAGTCCGGCGGCCTGGGCGACGCGGTCAGCGCCCTGGCCGTTTCCCTTTCCGAACTTGGCCACGATGTGCGGCTTCTCATCCCCCGGTATTATTCGATACCCCGGGACGGACTCAAGGCGCTGGAAGGACCCATGGGCGTGCCCATGGGAGACTCCGAACGCTGGACCCAGGTGTTCAGCGCGCTGCTTCCCGACTCCCACGTACCTGTTTATTTTCTGGATTACGAAGCTTTTTTCGGAAGGGCGGGGGTATACGGTGCGTCCAGCAGGGAAGAATACCCGGACAACCCCCAACGGTTCGCGCTGCTTTCGAGAGCGGCTTTTCAACTCTGCAGGAAAATATCCTGGATTCCCGATATTCTGCATGCCCACGATTGGCCTTCCTCGCTCGTCCCTGTATATTTGTCCACCCTGGAAAGAACGGGTGATTTCTCCAAAACCGCCAGTGTTTTGAGTATTCACAATCTTGGGTACCAGGGAGTCTACCCGAAGGAGCATTTTCCCTTCTTCGGCCTGGATTGGAGGTCCTTTCACGGCGCTGGTTTCGAATTTCACGATTCGATCAATCTACTCAAGGCGGGTATCTGCGGCGCCGATTGCCTGAGTACCGTATCGCCCACCTATGCCAGGGAAATCCAGACTCCTGCCTATGGCTTCGGTTTGGACGGGCTGCTTCGGTATCGAAGCAGGGATCTGGTGGGTATCCTCAACGGGGTCGATTACAAAGTCTGGAATCCCGAAATCGATCCACACATTCCGACCACGTATTCGGTGCACAAAATGGAAGGGAAGGCGATCTGCAAAAAAGCTTTGCAGGAGGGCTTCGGTCTTCCCGTGGATCCGGACCTCCCCCTTATCGGCATGGTTGCGCGGCTGACGGAACAGAAAGGGATCGAGGAAATGTTCGGCAAAGGTTTCGGCGCCATTCCCGAAGTGTGCCGGAGCATGGCGGCGCAGTTTGCCGTCATTGGCTCGGGCGAAGCCTGGTGCGAGGAGGAGCTTGAGAGCCTTTCGGAACGTTTTCCCAACTTCAAAGCCAGAATAGGCTATGACGACAAGCTCGCCCACCTGGTGGAGGCCGGCAGCGATTTCTTCCTTATGCCCAGCCGCTACGAACCCTGTGGTCTGAACCAGATGTACAGCCTTCGCTATGGAACGCTTCCCATCGTGCACAGAACCGGAGGCTTGGCGGACAGTGTCCAGAATTACGTGCAGGAGACGGGGGACGGCACGGGTTTCATGTTTGACGACCTGACTCCCCGGGCGCTGTACAACACCATTGGATGGGCGGTCTGGGCTTGGTACAATCGCGGCGCTCATATCGAGATGATGCGCGCGAAGGCCATGACGAGGGTGTTTTCCTGGGAAAAATCGGCCCGGGAGTATACGGCGCTCTATGGCAGGGCCCTCGCCCTCGGACGTTCCCGGTTTTTGTAACTTAGGGTTTGCGCCTGACGTTATTGTAAGATTGAGAATCAGAGGTGAGCGTGAAAAAAGAAGAGAAGGTATTCGACTATAACAGGCAAAAAGTCCGGGACAATCTTCTCTCGGGCTTCAAGAGAACCAGGGGCGAATCCACCGTCGCCGATATTGCTGCGCTCACAGGCCTTCCCCTTCCTCAGATAAACGCCGAACTTCCCGCCCTGGCGGATGAATATGGGGCCAGGCTCAAGGTTACCGAAAAGGGCGAACTTCTCTATTCCTTTCCCAGGAATATGAAAAGCCGCTACAAAGGCTTCGGGCCGGGCGCGAAACGCTTTTTGAAGACCCTGGGGAAGACCGCTGTGGAAGTCTCCAAATTCCTCTTCAAGACCTGGATCCTGGTGATGCTCGGCGGGTATTTTATTATTTTCCTCGCCCTCGCCCTTTTCGCGATGCTGGCCTCGGTGGCGGTCCAGTTCGGCGGCGGCGGCCGCAGCGATTCCAGAAGCAGCTCAAGGGGTGGGGGATTGGGGGGGCTCTGGCTCACCACCAGGCTTTTCGATAGCCTCATCCGTATTTGGTTTTATTCCGAGCTTTTCAAGCCACCCCAGGAGCGCTTCGGACAGGGTAGGGCGAAGGCGCAGCGCCGCCCCCTGCACAAAGCGGTCTTTTCCCATGTTTTCGGCGATGGCGACCCCAACGCCGATTGGAATGAGGTGGAGAAAAAGACGGTCATAGCTTTTCTTCAGACCCACAAGGGCATCATCAGCATGGCTGAATTCATGGCCATCACCGGTCTGGAGCCCGAAGAAGCGGAAATCGCCATAAACAAGTATCTGCTCGAATTCGAAGGCAGCCCCGAAGTGAGCCCCGAAGGCAGCATCTACTTCAGCTTTCCCAGTCTCCTCAGCCGCATGGGGAGCACGGCGGAATTCATCGGATCCAGTGTCAAACTAAAAAAACTGCATAGGTTTTCTTCGAACGGCCCCAGGGCGGATAGGACTTTCAGGCTGATAAACGGGGTGAATATAGTATTCGGCGGCTATTTTCTCTATCATGTCCTCAGCCTGGGAGGGGCTTTTTATCTGTCCACCCCCAGGGGACTAGCCCTGCGCGGGGGATTGCCGATTATCTATTCGGCTACAGGCTATCTTCTGCAGAGCCTGGGCGCGACCAGCGCGGTGCCCATTATCTTCTGGGGCCTCGGTGTTGTCCCCCTGGTTTTTTCCGCCTTCTTTTTCGCCATACCTATTCTTCGCTGGCTCAAGCAAAAAGCGGATAACGAAAAAATCAAGACCGAAAACCTGAGGAGAATCGTGTACCGGAATATTCTTTCGGGCGACGGAGTCATCGATTCAAATTTGGGTACCCAGATCGAGGAGGCCAGACCATCGGATCCCAAGGCGATTGAGAAAATCAGTCTGCGCCTCGCCGCGTGGTCCGGGGCCGAGCCGAAGGAAGGCGGCTATGAGTTTACCGAGCTCAAGCGGGTTCAGAGGGATATGGAAAAACTCAGGGCCTCGGTGGATCTGGACAGTTTCTCCCCCGGTGAAACCGTGTTCGACACCGAGTCCTGATTCTGTATCCTCAGCTGGCGATCGCTAATCCTTGATCCGTTCCAGCTTCCTCGTGTACTTGGGAAAGAATTGGGCTATCTTGCCGGTCTCGAACTGGACTATCACCAGGGGGCCGGAGCTTTCGGTCATGCTCGCCTTTATCACCGAACCCCTCCCGTACTCGTCGTGGTAGACGCTCATGCCCCGTCTCCATTCTGAAACACTCTCCGGGCCGGCTTCTTGGCGGGGGGACACGGGCGGCGTCGGTCTTGTGGCGCTTGTCGATCGTATCGAGGCTGTCGGCCTCGTCGTGGCTGCCGAGGAAGGCAAAACCGATGGCCGAGCCCCATAACTTCCGGCCTTGGGGATCATCGAGGCCGCGGCCGAGCCTGGAACAGGCCGGGTCCCGGGAAAATTCCGTCGCGGGAACGAGCCCGCATGAGGCCTTGAGACGGAGGCCCCGAGTTTCCAGAACTCGTAGAAACCAGGATCCATTTCGGTGAGAAAGCGCGAAGGGCTCGTTTCGATGATCCTTCCCCTAATCCGCCGCCAACGACAGGCGCTCAAATAGAGCCTGTCCTTGGCCCTGGTAAGGGAAACGTAGAAAAGCCGGCGCTGTTCCTCCAGATCCTCCCCTTCCTCGTCGTCCCGGGGGAAAAGCCCCTGCTCCAATCCGGTGACGATGACGCAGGGAAACTCCAGACCCTTGGTATTGTGCATGGTTATCAGCGTGACGGCGTCCGACCCGTCCTTCTCCCCTCCTGCCTGAAAGCTGCGGTCCAGCTCGATGGTTTCGAGGAACTCCGCCAGGCCTTCCCTGGCCAGGGGATAGAGGGAGGATGCGTTGATGAGCTCATCCATGTTGGCCAGTTTCTGAGTACCGGCGATCTCGTCCTGGTCCCTGTGATAGGCCACCAGGCCGCTATCCTTGACGATGCTCTCCAGCAGGACCGCCAGGGAGGCGCTTCCCGCGTCGCCGCCCTCGGTTTTGCCGCTTCGCTTTCCTCCATCCGAAAGGGAGTAGGGTTCATCCTGGCTTAAGGCCTTGCCGAGGAGGCCGTTCGTCCTGTCCAAAAGCCCCAGGAATTGATCCATTCCCGCCTTCCCCCGGCCGCGAAGTGCTTCCTTGCTCTGACGGCAGGCCTCGATGGGCGAAATCCCCTCCCGCAAGGCCTTGTCCAGAATACTTTCGACACTTCCCTCGCCCAGGCCCCGGGCGGGCTTGTTCACCACCCGTCTGAAGGAGATTTCGTCCCTGGGGTTGAGCAAAAGGGAGAGATAGGCCAGAAGATCCTTCACCTCCTCCCGGTCGTAAAAACGAAGGGCGCCGACGAGGCGATAGGGTATCCCCCTGCGGGGGAATTCTTTTTCGAAGGCCAGGGATTGGGCGTTCGTCCTGTACAGGATCGCGATATCCGAGAGCGAGGCGCCCTTTGCCCTCATATCTCCGATGATCCTGGAGCAAAAGCCCACCTCCTGATCCTGGTCGTCCAGAAGGGCCAGCTGAGGCTTGGCCCCCCCCGGCCTGGTCGCCCGCAGCGTTTTGCCCAGCCTTCCGGAATTGCGGGACACCACGTCCCCGGCAATATCGAGTATCGATTGATAGGATCTGTAGTTGCGTTCCAGCTTTATGGTCTCGGTGCCCGGGAAAATCGAAGCGAAACCGAGTATGTTTCTGATCTCCGCTCCCCTGAATCTATAGATGGATTGATCGTCATCCCCCACGACGCAGAGATAGGTCGCCGGGCTGAAAAGCCGCTGGAGGAGGAGGAATTGGGCTACGTTCGAATCTTGGTACTCGTCGACCAATATCACTCTGAAGCGCTGCCTTGTCCGCCGGGCTATCGCTTCATCCTTTTCCAATATCTTGGCGGGCAAACGTATGAGGTCGCCGAAATCCACATTGCCCGTTCCCCGCAATCTTTCCTCGTAGAGGGAGTAGACCCTTCTGAGATCATCGTCCCTGATGAGACTTGCGAGGCTGGGAGAGTCCGGCTCGAGCCCATAGTCCTTGGCCCTGGCGATGAGCGAGGCGTAGCGCCTGCACTCGGGCTTGCCTAGGTTGGGCAGTATGGCCTGTACGAGGGAAGCCGAATCCTCGTCGTCGTAGATAACGAAATTGGAGTCGAGGCCCAGCGCCTGGGCGTTGCGCCGCAAAAACCACGAGCCGAAGGAGTGAAAGGTACGTATCACCGCCCGCTCGCAGGAGGCTTCCAAAAGGGCGGCTCTCTCCCGCATTTCCCTGGCCGCCTTGTTCGTAAAGGTGACCGCCAGTATGGATTCCGGGCTGATGCCCCGTTCCTTGACCAGATAGGCGATTTTTGTCGTTATCACCCTGGTCTTGCCCGTTCCCGCTCCCGCCAGAATCAACAAGGGGCTGCCTTCGTGAAGTACCGCCTTGAGCTGTTCGGGATTGAGGCAGGCCAGGTAGGGCGGGAGTTTATCCTGTTCCGTCACGGCTTCCCTGCCTCGTCGGCGGCAAGCGGCTGGGCCTCAAAATCGACGCCGTTGACCGCGTTTATCCGCACCATCGCCCTGGTCCCTGGTTCGAGCTTTGCCTTGACCAGGGTCAGGCCGTCCACGTCGGGCGCCTGCATCCATCCCCTGGCGAGGCTGAGCGCCGATCCTTCCACAGCCTCTTCCGCCAGCACCTCGATCTCCTTGCCGATGAATCGTCGCAGGCGTCGGTCGGTTATGGGCCCTTGCGCGGCCTCAACAGAGGCTTTGCGCGCTTCGGCCAGCTTTTTCGGTACCCTGGCTTTCATCGAATAGGCCGGCGTGCCCTCTTCCCTGGAATAGCTGAACACGCCCAGCCAATCCAGCGAAGCTTCCTGCTGGAATCCCCGCAGCGCGGCGAAATCCTCCTCCGACTCCCCCGGAAAACCGACCAAGAAGGTGGAGCGGATCATGGACTCGGGCAATGTCTTTCGGATGCGCTCGACGAGTTCGAGATAAATTCGGGCCGACCCCTTGCGGTTCATCGCCCTAAGGATTTTTTCCGAAGCGTGCTGAAAGGGAAGATCGAAGTAGGGGAAAATTTTCCGGCTGGAGGACATGATATCCAGCAAACCTTCGGGAAAGTGGTCTGGGTGGATATAGAGCACGCGAAGCCGAAAATCCCCTTCGACCCGCTCCAGCCGTTCGAGGAGGCGCACGAGGTCGCTTTCTCCCGAGCTGTCCCTGCCGTAGGCGCCCAGATCCTGCCCGATGAGATTGACCTCGAAAATACCCCTGGCGACCAGGGATTCGAGTTCGGCGGCCACATCCTCCATGCTTCTGGAGCGCAGGCTGCCCCTGATGAGTGGAATCGCGCAGTAGGAACAACGGTTGTCGCAGCCCTCGGTGATCTTGAGGTGAGCCGAGCCGGGATAATCGAACAGCCTCCTCCTGGGATAATAGCCAAAGGCTATCTCCCGGGGCTGTTCCACGACGATACTGCTTCTTTGTCCTTGCTCCAGGTTTCGCAATGCCTGGGGGGCCAGGGAAAGGTCGGCGTTGCCCAAAACCCCGTCGGCCTCGGTCATCTCCGTCATGAGGGCTTCGGGATAGCGCTGGGCCAGGCATCCGGCGATCAGCACTTTTTTGTCCGGCCAGAAATGCTTGATCGCCAGCGCCGCATCGATGGATTCCTTTTTGGCGGATTCGATAAAGCCGCAGGTGTTTATGATAATGCAGTCGGCTTCATCCCCCGAGGGGACATAACTATGACCGGCCGCCTCGAGCCGGGCAGCCAGCTCCTCGCCGTCCACCTGGTTTTTCGCGCAGCCGTGATGATCGATGAAAAACTTCAAAGCTGACCTCAGTCGAGTTCGGATGAAATGAGAGTCCAGGTCGCGCTGTCCGCCCTGGACCAGGCTAATCGTTTTACCGCTATCTCCCCCGGGGCGCCGATTTCCATATCGACGCTCCTGCCTCCCGAGGCTTGAACGGTGAGTTTGACCGCCTGGGCGTTGGAACTCCACAGGGTGAGGGCGTTGGTGACATTGATATTGATGCTCTCTCCCTTTGTGTAATACTTCTCCACCCATTCCTTGCGGTCGGCTTCGTAACGGAAGAGGCAGTTGCCGCGAAAACTTACTTGTACGATAAAGGGGTAGGGGCCCCTGGTCGAGCGGAGAATCACCGTATCCCGGGTATTTCCGGGCGGCGGGACCGCGGCTTCCCGGGGTATGGTCACCTCGCCCGAACCTTCGGTTTCTGCGACGACTTGGTCGGAGAAGCTTACCCGGAGCAGCGCGCCCGAAGCTGGACGATCTTTCTGGAAATCGTTAACCACCACAAGAATATCCGGAACTTCGTCGGCGTCGGGATCGAGTTCGGCCGACTCGCCCAGGCGAAGTTCCTTCGTACCGAAGGGGGTTTCGAGAATAACCGCCTCGCCGATGTTTCCAAGGCTGATCCTATAGACATCCTCGGCGAAGGGAATGAGGAGACTGTCCCCCGGGTAAAGACGTTTTTGAAAATCCCCGCCTTCGACCTTGTACTCCGTCGAGACAGGTCCCTCATTCTTGTCGACGAGATTTCCCTTAAGTCTTCCGCCGGCGATAATCCACACTATCGCCACGCCGATTATGAGGATTCCGAGGCTCCCCACCACGATGGTCCGCAGCGGAGGCAGAGAAGGCCCTCGATAGCTGGGCTGGGTTTCGCTCAAAGCGCTTCGCGGAAGCGGGGCTTCGGTTTTATCGGTTTGTTTCGGAGTATCCCGGGAAAGCTCGGTTCCCTCCTGGGGCGCCGGGGCGCCTTGGGGCCTGCGCCTCTTTCGCGACGGGCCGGGAGTTCCGGATTTTTCCGAAATGCCCGATTCCTCGCCTTTTTCGTCCGGAGCCGCCTGCTGGCTGGTCCCGGTCGGCTTGGCATCGGAGGCGGGAGCAATCCCCGCATTATCCGCGCCATCGATCTGCATCGGCTCTGGAGGAATATCCCTGGATCTATACCGGGCGACCAGCGCTTCGGCGTCGAGGCCCAGGTATTCCGCGTAATTCCTGATAAAGCCGATGATATATGGCTCTCCGGGGAAGCCCGTATGATCGTCGTTTTCAAGCTTGAAGAGAAAACGGGCGCTGATGTTCGTTTCTTCCGCTATGCTGTCCAGCGTAAGGCCCTTGGAGAGACGAGTTTCTTGTAAAATCGAACCGATCTTCGCCATCCCGGCTATCTCACCTTCCCTTATTGAAACAGGAAATTGTTATATACATTCGCGCTGGCGGGAGCGTCGTATAAGAATCGAGTGGCGGGAATTTTCTGATTCAGCTTCATGGATGAGAGATCGAAGGAGATTTTTTCGTTCGCCACCGTCCATCCTTCGAGACGCACCATGAGAAGGCTGGATTCCGAAACCGATATCCGGACGGTCTTGAACCCCTCGGAGACAGTCTTACGGGTCAGCAGGAGCCGGTGGACCATCTCCCCCGATCCTGCGTCAAGAGGCTCGGCCTGGGGCGGGGATTTTTCCCAGGCTATGGTATAGTTGCGCTTCATCATGGAAAGGCCCTCCCTGGATGCGAGGGCGACCGAAGCGGCGCCCAGACCGGCGGTTCCGGTTTCCTGCTGAAGCACCGCCCTGTACTGGGGTATATAGACCACCAGGCGTTCCCCATCGAAGACGATCACCTGGTCCGCCGGCTGGGTGAAATCGATTCTAAGAAGCGAGGGCGACTTGAAGAAGAGCTTGCCGCGCATGATCTGCCCGCTGGAACTGATCTGTATGGCCGCTTCGTAATCGTAGATTTCCGCATACCGATCCGACACCTTGGCGAAGAATTGCTCAGCCGTGGCTATGTCCTGAGCGAAGGCGGCCATGGCGAAAACGAGTAGGACCAGGATAAGGAATAATCTTCTTTTCATACGCTCATTTCCCTTCTATCTGCAAAAGGATGCTCGGCATATCCGTCACCGCGGGGGGGCCGAAATACTGAATACTTCCCGGCAATCTGTAATCCGAAGATTTGGACCACCGATCCCGCTGCGAAGCGAAACGCTTGAACGCCTTGCCCTCGAGCTCCACCAAAGCCTTCCTGATCACCGGTTTATCGGCGCCGTGGCGGCGCTCGATGTTCATCATGGAGACCAGAGGTATGCCGCCGGGAACCCACTCCGAGGCGGGAGCGGCGAGCCCGCGTATCGAAGCGATGTAGCCCGAAAGTCCATTGAGAGCTAAGAGAAAAGCGGTAAAACCGAGGGAGTAGCAATAATCCGCGTCGAAGTTGGTCGGGAAAGCGCACCTGCCTTCATAACCCATAAAATGGGTCTGATAGTCGAACTTGCCCTTGTAGGTTCCCTGGGCGGCCATCGCCGACAACCTTTCCTTGACCATGGCCACCAGGAGTTTTTCCGTTTCTATCCTGGAAACCTGGACATTGCCGTGGGGATCCCTGTCCCAGCAGAGCTGGGCGCGGATGTCCGCGGGAAGGGAGAGGAAGAGGGCCCTGGACTCTCCGGGCAGTTGCTCGGCGACGAAACCTACCTGGGCTTCCAGGGAGGGCAGGGCTTTAAAGGCTTCGGCGTCCCGGGCGAGCAGCTCGTTGATGTTCGCGATCAAAACTTTCATCTCGGGTACGAATTCTATGAGACCTTCGGGAATGAGGACGACGCCGAAATTCTCGCCGCCGGCGGCCCGGGCGGCAACGGAAGCGGCAATGGTCTCGACGATTGCCGACAGGCTTGTTTTGCGCGCCTCTATCTCCTCCGAGATCAGGGCTACGTTCGGCCTGGTCTGCAGGGCGCATTCAAGGGCGATATGGGAGGCCGAACGGCCCATCAGCCTTATGAAATGCCAGTACTTCCTGCCCGAGGGGGCGTCCCGGCATATATTGCCGATTAGTTCGGAATAGACTTTCGTTGCCGTATCGAATCCGAAGGAGGCCTCTATCCATTCGTTCTTGAGGTCCCCATCTATGGTTTTGGGGACGCCTACGACAGCGATGGCCTCCCCGTGGGAGGCGAAGTACTCGGCCAGAAGGGCCGCGTTGGTGTTGGAGTCGTCCCCGCCCACGACGACCAGAGCGTCCAATGAATGTTCCCGGGCTACCGAGAGGGACTTCGCGAACTGTTCGGGGCTCTCAATCTTGGTCCTGCCCGAACCGATCATATCGAAACCGCCGGTGTTCCTGTAGGAATCCACCAAGGCGGCGTCTATTTCCTGGTATTTATTATCCACCAGGCCTCCCGGGCCGCCTTTGAACCCGATAAGCCTGGAATTGGGCGAGGCTTTTTTCAAGCCATCGAAAAGTCCCGCGATGACATTATGCCCTCCCGGGGCCGGTCCTCCGGAGAGTAGCACCCCGAGGGTCATCGTTTTGTTCGAGGAGGGATTGCTGCCGGCGCTGAATCGTATCGCGGGCTTTCCGTAGCTGTGGGCGAAGATTTTCTTAAGCGCCTCCTTGTCATGGGCGGGTTCCACAACCGATACGGGAACGGCTTCGATGGAAGCGAGGGAAGAGCCGAGAATTTCGGGCATTTTAGGAATATAAGCGAATCTCGCGTTATGGAGGGGGGAGCGATCCGACATTGTTCCTGATCTCCTAAGATAAATATAGTTAATACTATCCGTTTAGCGCCAAAAAGAAAAGGGATGAGGCGGCGGAACGATCAGCCAAACCGGAAATTGAGCCAATCCTGGCATTGCGAATTCATCGGCAGCGGAATCGGCGCAGACAACGACACCAACCTCGGGCCGGATTATCCTCAACTACCCATGGCTTTTTGCCGATAAACCAAAAAGACATATGAGACGACGCGCAACAGTATGCATAACGGTGGTGTTTTTGCTATTCTCCGCCGCCCTTCTCGCCGCGGCGGAGGGAAAGACGGCCAACCATACCTTGGCCAAAGGCGAAACGCTTTATTCGGTTTCGAGAAAATACAATATCCCCTACGAAGCCTTGGCGGCGGCCAACAATATCACCGATCCGACCAAGATGAGGATAGGAACGATACTTATAATCCCATCGGTCCACAGGGTGGCCAAGGGTGAAACCCTTTACGGCATAGCGCGGCAATATGGTGTCAGCCTGCAGGAGCTGCTTTCGGCGAACAAGCTCAACAGTTCGTATGTCCTGAAAGTCGACGATATCCTGGTCATCCCAGGGCGAAAAGACGGATCCACGGTGGATAGCAACTTGATTCCGCCTCCCCAGGGGGCGATCGTCAAGGCTGATACTCCCAATCAGCCGACTGACAGCACAGCCAAGCCCGCAACAAGCCCCTCGTCAAGCACCACCATCGCGAGCTTCGCGCCCCAATCCACCGTACCCCAATCCGCAACACCCCAATCCACCGCCAGCCCAAGCACGACTCTGGCGCAGCAACCCGCCTCCGTTTCGCCCAAGGCCCAGGTTGCCGTACCCATGCCCGACCCTGTAAAAACCCAGGATAAGGTGGTGGATCCTAACCTTGAATGGCCAGCGAGGGGGCAGGCCATGTACCTGGATGGCAAACTCGAAGGGATTATGTTCAAGGTGGCCCCCGGCGAGTCGGCCCGGACAATAGCCTCGGGAACCGTTGTCTCCGCCGGACCTTCCAGAGGTTTTAACCAGGTAGCCTTCGTCCAAGCCAAGTCCGGTTATGTCTATGTCTACGGCGGCAACGAAGTCCTTTACGTGAAAACAGGGGATCAGGTGAACTCCGGGAAGGAAATCGGCCGAATAGGGCTGGATGCCAAAGACGGTTCCCCCATCGCCTATTTCTTTGTTTTCCGAAACGGCCAGCCCATAGACCCGGCCTTGGCGCCCAGGGATTGATGGTACAAAGGCCTTTTTAATTCCGCTTATGTTACTATGCGTGAGGCGAGCCCGAAAGATAAATAGGGTCTGACACTATATAATAGCTCTTTATTTTTCCTCCCAGTGGTGGTATTGTACAACAAGCAGAGCTTCGCGGCGTTCGCGGGCAGCCCGGCGGCGCGTCGTAATTCGCTTTTTCAAAAGTAAGGGCCGAACGAATATGATACAGCTCAGGCCGTATGACGATGTTTCGAGCTCTCGCGGCAGTCTTGAACCGAAGAATCCTGATCATATCCCCTATAAAAGCCGTAAAACAGCCAGACGGGATAAAGCTGAGTCGGAAGAACAGGATCCGCTTTCCCTTTACCTCTATCAGATATCCAAGATCGAATTGCTCGACGCCGTCGAGGAGCAAAGGCTCGGAAGAGAAATAAGCGAGCTTGTTTCCGGGCTGGAGGCTCTGCGGGCGCAAGCGATAAACGCCGACGACCCGATCGATAGCAAGCGCGAAATACAGAAAACCGAACGGCGCTTAACCGACGCCAAGCAGAAAATGGTGAAGGCCAATCTCAGGTTGGTGGTATCGATCGCCAAGGGCTATCAGCATCGGGGTTTGGGTCTTTTGGATTTGATCGACGAGGGGAATATCGGACTTTTGGAAGCGGTGGGGCGTTTTGATTATAGTAGGGGCTACCGTTTTTCGACCTATGCCACCTGGTGGATCAGGCAGGCAATAATAAAAAGCCTGGCCGATCAGGGAAGGGTGATAAGAATCCCCATTCATATGCTCAATATCATTCGAAAGTGTTATTACACCGCGAGGCAGCTCACCCAGGAACTCAGCCGCGACCCGGGGCTGGACGAAATCGCCGACAGGCTGAACATGAGCCGACAAAAACTGATCAAGGTTATGGAGTTCTCCCAAAGCACGGCCAGCCTCGATTCGGTCATGGACGGGGATAATTCCACCTCCCTTTCCGAACTGATACGCGACGATTCGACCGTCGATCCGTATTCCGAGGTTTTTAAAACCACCTTGAAAGAAGTGCTCGACTGCGTGCTTCAGGGCCTGAGCGCCCGGGAAAACACCATTTTAAAACTTCGCTATGGTCTTTCAGGCGAGTCGACCCATACACTCGAAGAGACTGGCAAAGTGCTGGGAATCACCAGGGAAAGGGTGAGGCAAATTCAAGAACGGGCACTGGAAAAATTGAGGGAAAAAGATGAACTTTCGGAATGCGGCGGCTGAAAGACGCGGCGCTCCGAAAGTTCATAATCAGTACTGGAGGCATTGATAAAGTCCGACGACTTTTATCAATGCCCAAGACAGTGTAGCTTTTAGAACATCGCCTGAATGGCGCCCATGCCCTTTGCCACCGCCACATCCTTGGCCGTTTCGCCGGCGTTGTTTCGGGCGGCCTTATTCGCGCCCAGGCTCAGGAGAATCTTGACCGCATCGGCCTTGCCCGCCCGCACCGCGTAGTGCAGGAAGCCTTCGCCCATCGAATCCTTAGTCTCCAACCCCGCCGCCCCCACGAAGTTTCGTAAGGTGGGTTCGGAATTCTCGGCGAGCACCAGGGCAATGGGGCTCAAACCCTGATAGTTGGGAGCGAAGGGGTCGGCGCCCGAGGAAAGGAGGAGGGCGGCGGTATCCATATCCTTTTGCTGGATCGCGGCATGGAGGGGAGTATCGGCATAGCGGTCCCTGCTGGAAGGATTGGCGCCCGCGGAGATCGCGAGCTTGAGGGCGTCCATGGAGGCCCTCGCCTGCACCAGGTGCCGCAGGGGTGTTTTTCCTTCCGAGTCCGCCTTATCCTTGGTGGAGTTGCCGAGTATCTCCCTCATCACGCCCAGGCCTTTTTTGAGCGAAGCGAGGAGCACCGAATCGCCGGCGGCGTTTCTGGCCAATATGTCGGCGCCGGCCTGTACGAGGCTGCGGATGAGGTCCAACTGTCCCGAATCCACAGCCTGATAAAGCGGCGTTGAACCCGCGTAATCCCGGGCATCCACGAAGGCGCCGGCCTTTATCAAGTATTGGGCGATCTGGGTTTGGGCTTCCCGGGCCGCCGCGGCCAGGGGGGTGAAACCACGATTATCCCGCACTTCCAGGGAAGCTCCCCGGTCCACCAGATAGGAGGCGAATTCTTTGTTCTGTTTGCGCACCGCCTGGTGCAATGCCGCTTCGCCCGTATAGTTCCTGGCATCCAGATCCACCCCGGAAAGCACGAGAACCTGCAGGCAGGTCTTGGCTCCGGAGAGCACGGCGGTGTTCAGCGGAGCGTCGCCGTTGCCATCCCGGGCGGAAAGCACCGCGCCGTTGGCGATCAGGTACCTGGTCGCCTCGGCGGCGTCGGTTTTGACCGCGGCATGGAGCAGCGTCTCCTTGGCGGCGTTCACGGCTTCCAGGTCCGCGCCCTTGCCGCGCAGATAATCCAAGCCGTCCGCCAGGTCCCTGCGGGCCGCGAGATGGCCGACCGTATCGCCATTGGAGTCCCGGGCGGTGATGACCGCGGGGGTGAAGAACCAATCGTAAGGGCCATCCTTGGCGGCGAGGGCTAAAAATACCGGGGTCTCATTGGTGGAGTTCGAGGCGAAAATATCGGCCTTGGCGTTGAGCAGCAACAACCCTTGCTGGGCGAGATTGAACCGCACCGCAACGTGGAGGGCGTTGTCGCCGGAGTTGTTCCTTGTGTTGGGATCCCCGCCCTTGGCCAGGATGAGGGAGATAACTTCGGGCGAACCCTTCATGCCCACCGCGGTGGCGATGACGCTGTTGCCCAGGTTGTCCCGGTTGTTGACGTTGGATTCGAGCACGATCTTGTCCACCGCCTCTCGTCCCCGTCCCACGGCGATGGAAAGGGGGCTTTCCCCCGCCAGATTGCGGAGGAACACATCGGAACCGGCGGTGATGAGCGCGTCGGCGTACTGGTAATTACCCGCCTTGACGCAGATCATGAGGGGTGTGTCGCCCTCGAGGTTGGCCGAATTCACCGGCGTGCCCGCCTTGATGAGTTCCTCCACGATGAGGGGTTCGTAGGCGAGCTTGACAGCTTTGTGAAGCGCCGTATTGCCTTCCAGATCCTTGAGGGAGGGGTCGGCCTTATAGCGCAGAAGAAGCCTGGTCATGGAGAGCCGAACCGTGGGAGGCGAAGCCAGATGCAGGGAGGTGTTGCTTTTTGCGTCCCGAATATCGGGATCGGCGCCGTTCTTCAGCAGAATTTCCGCCCCTTCGAGCCAACCCGTCCTCACCGTCATATGGAGCGGGGCATCGCCGTTCACGTTCTTGATATTGGGTGTGAGTCCCCGGGAGAGCAGGAAATCCGCGAAGCCCAACTGGAAGCGGGAAATGGATTCATGCAGGGGCGTGTTGCCGTTGCTGAACCGAACAGTGTTGAAATCCGTGGAGCGCACCGTGGTGGCGAACCAGGCGAATTCCGGGAAAGAGGGACTGGCTCCGCGCAGAATAAGTTTTTCGGCTATCATGGCCGCTTCTTTTTTGTCGGGGTAGAGGAGGGCTAGATCGAGGGCGGTCCTGTCGGCCCTGTCCTTGGTCTGAACCGAAGCGCCCAGATCCAGGAGTACCCCGACCTCGTTCACCATTAGCTTGTCCGAAGCCGCATGGAGGACGGTTCTGCCGTCCTGGCCCGAAGAGTTGATGTTTTTGGTATTGAATACAGCCCGGATCATTTCCGGGCCGGCCAGCAACGCCGCGTCGGCGGGGGTAGATCCTGAGGCATCGGCGACGAAAGGATTCGCGGATCGATCCACCAGCATCGAAGCCATGGCCGGCTGTTTCCTATCGACGGCATAGCGCAGAGGGCTTTTCCCCGCAGGGTCGGTCACATCGGGCTTGGCTCCCAGGACGATGAGAATCTCCGCTATCTGCGGATCGCCGCGTTGCACCGCGTAGTGCAGGGGATAAAGCCCTTGGGCATCCCTCTGGTTAAGCTGCTCTTGGTTCGCATAGAATTTTTTTATGGCGTTGATATCCCCGGCGACGACCAGGTCGGTGAGGCTCGTCTCCTTGGCTAAAGGGGCGCTCGCGCAGCCCGTGGCCAGTAACAACGCCGCCAGCGCAGCGTATAAGCTCAGGCGTCGAAGCCTTTCGGTAACTCTCATTCGTGCGGCTCTCCTTGGATACGGCATATAGACAGGAATTGTCCTTATATGTATCGGCACGATAAGGCCGGCGGAAAATCCCTTTGCTAATCTATATCACATTTTTCCCAGGCTCACCTAACATTCCGAATATGCCGGCGGGGAAGGCTTGCCAAGAAAGCGGCGGAACTCTATTCTGTGCCCAGCTATCCAACCTGGAGGTGATGCAAGGATGCATTTCGGTTCTTTTATGCCCCTGCGCTCGATATGGGACAAGGGGCTGGAAACCCTGGCGAAGGATTTCCCCGATCACCGCTTTTCCCTGGGTTTGAAGCCCGATTCGCCCGAGGTTTCCGACCTCGACCTCATGCTGGCGGGTAACCTGCCCCAGGAGGCGTATCTGGCCAGCTCGAAACTCAAAGGCATCTTCCAGTCCTTCACCGGCATCAATCACCTACCCTTGGCTCAACTGCGCGAGCGGGGCGTTCAAGTATTCAACGTTCACGCCAACGCCTTCGACGTGGCTGAAAAGGCCCTGGCTCTCTGTCTCGCCTATTACGGGCGGATCGTTGAGTACCACAACGATTTGAGCAAGGAACTTTGGCACGGATTCTGGGTCAAGGCCGGGGCGGAGGATAATTGGAACAGCATTTACGGCAAGACCTGCGCCATCCTCGGCACGGGGGCGGTAGGCCAGGCCCTGGCAAGGCTGCTCAAGGCTTTTTCCTGCGAGGTAATCGGCTGGAGGAGAAGGAGCGGGCAGGCTGTCCCCGATGGCTTCGACAGGGTGGCAGGGGATTTGAAAACCGCCCTGGACGAGGCTGAAATCGTCTTCGTAACCTTGCCCGCCACCAATCTCACCCAGGGTTTGCTCAGCAAGGAGCTCCTGGCGGGGATGAAAGGCAAGTTCCTGGTCAACGTCGGCAGGGGCCCCATAGTCGACGAGGAGGGTCTCTATCTGGCATTGAGGGACGGAATCCTCCTCGGCGCCGGCATCGACGCCTGGTATACCTACCCCCAGGGCGGCAGGACCGGGGCTCCCTCCCGCTACCCCATCCACAAACTTCCGAACGTGATTCTTTCGCCCCATGTGGGAGGCTCCACCCACCAGGCCAGCGCCAGGGCGGTGGATCAGACCATCGCCAATATCAGGGAGTACCTGAGGACGGGGGATTGCGCTTCCAAAGCCGATTTGGAGGCAATGTACTAAAGCCCGGCCCGCGGCCGTCCTCCTTTTAGCCGGGCATCCGGGTTTCCGTTGCCCTCGCCGATGGAAGAATCAGAAAAACCGGTTTAGAACAGGTCTTCGGGTGCCTCGATGAGCATATGCGGAAAGTCCGCGTAGAGGCCCAGAAGCTGGTAGAGTCTGTCGAAGGGAATCTTCTCCCTGTCGAAAACGACATAGGGAAGAAGTTCATAGAGCCTGTCCGCGTTATAGCCGCCCTTTCCCGATATCAGGATCATCGTCTCCAGGTCCTGGGCTTCTTCGATAGCCCTGTAGGCCAATGAAAAATTCTTCGTGGCGAAGAACATCCGAACTTGGTAGCCCTCCTGGGGATCGGGAGAGAAGTAGTGGGACAACTCGTAATAGTGATCGGGAAAGATAAATGCGTCCTGGATCCGCTCCACCAGGCGTTCCGAAGGAATCCGCGTCTCGCTGCAGAGCACGATCTGGTAGAGACTGTAAGGATTGTCCCTTCTGAAATCCCTGGCGGCCCTGACAAGCCTGGACAGGCTTTCCGGGTCGTCGGCGTCGGCGAGTAGGGTGACCGAGGAAGCGAGCTTTCCGGGGTTGAGTCGCATCCAATCTATGTTTTCCAGCTTCCTCGTGTCGATGAAGGATCTGAACCCTCCCTTTTCAGCGCCGAAATGCGGAGCCGGGGGCGAGGCCCATTCCACGTCGAAGCTTTCCTCGAAGGCAGATATGGCGTCCACCATGTCATCCCCGGATATCCAGTCGTTGCTGGTCACCCAGTAGGGGGGCAGCTCCATCCTGGACATGCGCCATTCGTCCGCCCTTTCCCTGGCGTCGGTGCCGGGGAGAAAGGAGAGGGGATACAGCTCGGCTTCCTGGCCGAGCCCCTGCATGCCCAAGAAATCGAAGGTTTCGATAACCTGTTCGTACCCATCGAAGGGTAGGCCAAGAATGAGGCCGGTTTTGACCTGGATACGCTGCTTTTGAAGAATCTCGGCTCCCCGGGCGAAGTCCTTCTTGTCCATTTTTCTGCCCACCGCTTCCAAAGCTTTAGGATTGGTGCTTTGGAGCCCAGCCTCGATGGAGGCTACGCCGGCGGCTTTGAGCAGGGAGCCGAAGCCATCGTCCAGCATGTCCAGTCGCAGCTCGGCGTGGATGGGGATAGCGGCGGTATTGACCTGGGCGATCTCCTTAAGCATGTCCGCCGCCCTGTCTCCGTATTGAAACGAAGGGTCCATGAGATATATTTCCGAAACCCCGGTCTGGGAAGCCTGACGAATCAACGCAATGACATCTTTCTCGGAAAAACGCCGCAAGACCGGATATTGCTTGCCGTAAAAACAATAGGCGCAGCGATAGGGACAGCCCCTCAAGGTTTCGATATGGACCGGCTTGTCCTTGAGCAAGGGGAGGGCCCCTACGAGGTAGGGGCTGGGAAGGGTGGAAAGATCGAGCAGCTCCTTCGCCTTGTAGAGCCGGGCTAAGGGGCGATGCTTTTCCATATCCCGAAGAATCTCGGCAAAGGCGAGTTCCCCTTCGTCAGCCACAAGGGCGTTGAAGGGAGATCTGTCCATGATGGGCATACCCTCGGCTATCTCGGGGCCGCCGGCGATAAACCGGGACCTGGGCAACCTTTCCCTGGCCTTGCCCGCGATAAAGAGGCTTCGTTCCAGGTTCCAGGCATAGAGGCTAAAGCAGATTAAATCGGCCTCGGAGGCGACAATCGCTTCGGTAATCGCAGTATCCGAGCCATAAGCATTGATAGTTCCATCGAGAATGCTCCACTGGGAGCGGGAAAGGATACCCATGGATTCGGCGTAGGCTGCCAGGTAGCCGGCTGCGAGCGGTACGTTCGCTTTGGAGTCTTCGCCCCCGGGGTCTTGAACGGGCAGCTGTACAAATAATACTTTCATCGTCCTACACTACCTGCCATGCATAGCACTCTATGAAAAAAACAATAATTATTCTACGTCCGTACCTGGGCTTCCCTGTTTTTCGCCCCGGAACCGGGAAAACCCGGGAACAGCCCGGACCAGTTTCCCCTCCGGTCGGGCAGGCTCAAGGCCTTGCCTAGTTTGGCCAGATAACTGCCCCTGGGCAGGTCCACGCCGCCCAGGGTCTCCACATAGAGAGTATGTACCTGACTATCGATGAGGAGGAAGCCCTGGTCGAAAAGCCAGAGGGCCAGGCTTAAAAAACCCGCCCTGGAGGCCCCCGGGCTCAGGCTGAACATGGATTCGCCGAAAAAGGCGCCCCCCAGGCTAAGTCCGTAAAGACCGCCGACCAGAAGGCCTTCCTTCCACACTTCCAGCGAATGGGCATAGCCCAGCGAATGGAGCCTCGTATAGGCTTCGATCATCTCCGGGAGTATCCATGTGCCGCTCTGCCCCGGCCTGGGAACCTTCGCGCAAGCTTCTATGACGGTCCTGAAGCGTTGATCCAGGCTGAAGCCGTATTCCCCCTTGCGAAGCAGTCGAAGGGAGCTTCGCGAAACGTGCAGCGTTTCGGGCAGGACGGCAAAGCGCGGGTTGGGACTCCACCAGAGTATTGGTTCGTCTTCGCCATACCAGGGGAAAATTCCCTGTCTATAGGCCGAAATAAGCATGCCCGGTGAAAGGTTGCCGCCGGCGCAGACAATACCCTCCGGCGAAGCTTCTTCCGCAGGAGGAAAGCGGTAGTCCTTGTCTATATCCAGCTCTTCCAGCCTGCCCAGAAAGCGGATCATTCTCGACGCTTAAGGCTGAACCGCCGCTGGTTCTTCCGCTTTTTCGAACACTACTTCCGTCGCCTGGGGCTCGACACTGAACACGATCTGCCCGTCCACCAGATCGGCCACGGCGGTGCCGCCTTTTTCAAGTCGTCCGAAGAGCACCTCGTCGACGAAGAAGGACTTGATCTTGTCCTCCACCAGTCTGGATATATTGCGGGCCCCGAATTCCCTGGAATAACCCTTTTCGGCCAGGAATTTGACCACCGAGTCCCGCGCCACCAGCCTGACCTTTTTCTCGGCCAGCTGAAGGTTGAAATCGTCCAGTGCCTTGGTGACGATGCGCTCGATAACCTCCATGGGCAGATTGCCGAAATGGACCACCGCGTCCAGTCTGTTCCTGAATTCGGGGGTGAAGGCCCGCTCAACAGCCTCGTCCAGGGCGGAATTGCTCAGAGTTCTGTCGCCGAATCCTATGAGGTTCTTTCCCACATCCCTGGCGCCGGCGTTGCTGGTCATGATGAGTATGACATTGCGGAAATCCGCCTTCCTGCCCTGGTTGTCCGTGAGGGTGGCGTAATCCATTATCTGCAAGAGAATGTTGTAGATATCCGGATGAGCCTTTTCGATCTCGTCCAGGAGGACGACGGCGTGAGGATTTTTGCGGACCGTGTCGGTGAGAAGACCGCCTTCCTCGTAGCCCACATAGCCGGGCGGTGAGCCGATCAGGCGGGAGACGGTATGTTTTTCCTGGTATTCGCTCATGTCGAAACGGTGCAGGCTGACCCCCAGCTGTTTGGCCAGCTGCCTGGCCAGCTCGGTCTTGCCCACGCCGGTGGGGCCTACGAAAAGGAAATTGGCCACCGGCTTGTCCGGAGCCCTGAAGCCAGCCCTGGAACGCTTTACGGCCCTCACCACCGCGTCGATCGCGGCGTCCTGGCCGAAAACCTCCTGCTTTAGGGAGACCTCAAGTCCCGAGAGCCGCTCCTTTTCGGAGGAGGAGACCGAACGCTCGGGAATTCGCGCGATCTTGGCCACCACGGTTTCGATTTCCGGAACCTGGATATCCACGACAGTCTCGCCCATGGGCGCCTCGCCGGAAGCCCCCTCGCTGGAAGTCCCTTCGCCCGAAGGTGTTTCGCCCCCCTTCTGTCCGAGCTTGAAGGCGCTTATCCTCGCCCTGGCCCCCGCCTCGTCGATCACGTCGATCGCCTTGTCCGGAAGCCTCCGTTCGGTGATGAACTGGGCGGAGAGCCGCACGGCGGCCTCGAGGGCGTCGTCCGAAAAGTGAACCCTGTGGAATTCCTCGTATTTCGGCCTCAACCCTTTTAGAATCTCCACCGTCTCGCTCTGGCTCGGCTCGGTTATGTCGATTTTTTGGAAACGCCTGGAAAGAGCACGGTCCTTTTCGAATATTTTGTTGTACTCGTCGTAGGTGGTGGAGCCGATGCAACGCAGCTTGCCCGAGGTGAGGGCGGGCTTTAACAGGTTCGATGCGTCCATGGAGCCGCCCGTGACCGCGCCGGCACCGACGATTGTGTGGATCTCGTCGATGAAGAGTATCGCCTTTTCCTTCTTAAGAAGGATGTCCACCACCTTTTTTACCCGTTCTTCGAAATCGCCCCGGAATTTCGTGCCCGCCAAAAGGGCCCCCATATCGAGGCTGTAAATGGTGTAATCCTTCAAGAGGGGAGGAACGTTGCCCGCAACGATACGCTGTGCCAGTCCTTCGGTGATCGCCGTTTTGCCCACGCCCGCCTCTCCGACATGGATCGGATTGTTCTTGAGCCTGCGGCAGAGCACCTGGATCGTACGCTCGATCTCAGCCTCCCTTCCGATGACCGGCTCCAACTTACCCGCGGCGGCCTGGGCGGTGAGATCGGTGGCAAAACGCTCCAGCGGCCCTGGCTTGAGACCGCGCTTGTCCCGTCCCTCCAGATCGGGTCGCCCTTCGCCTTCGTCCAGGAGCTCGGCTTCCTCGCCGGTAAATTCCCCTATGCCGTGGGAGAGCACTTCCAAAAGCTGAAGCCGCTTGATGCCCAACTTGCGCATGTAGTAGCCCGCATAGGTTCTTTCCTCGTCGTAGAGGGAAACGATGAGATCGGATATCTCCACTTCGTCCTTGCCCGAAGCCTGGGACTGCATGACAGCCCGTTCTATCACCGCCTGGAAACTGGAGGTCTGCACTGGTTCGGCGCTGCTCCGCAATACCGGCACCTTTTGCTCGAAATATGCCTCTATACCCCGCCTGAGCTGCTCCACGTCGGCGTCGCAGCCCTCCATGACGAGTCTGAGCTTTTCAAAAGAAAGCCCGGCGTAGAGAATATGCTCCGGCGTGAGATACTCGTGGTTACGGAGCTTGGCTTCGTTATAGGCCGCGTTGAAAATGGCCTGTACTTCCTGACTGACCTTCATACCTTACACTTTCTCCATGGTGCACTTCAGGGGGAATCCCATCTGCCGCGCCAGGCCGTGCACCTGATTGATTTTCGTCGCGGCGATGTCGTAACTATACTCTCCCACTATCCCTTTACCCTTTCGGTGGACGTCCACCATGATTTTGGTGGCTTCCGGCAGGGATTTGTGGAAGATCGTCATCAACACGGAAACAACAAATTCCATGGTCGTAAAATCGTCGTTCAACAGAATGACCCGGTATTCCTCGGGCTCCCTGGGTTCTACCGATTCTTCCGTCTGGGGGACGACCTCCCCTTGGTTCGATACTATTCCGCTCATTCTTATACTAAAGTATCGACGAATATACTGAGAAACAAGACTATCGAATAGTTTGGTAGTGTTTCAAAGCTTGTTGAAACGGTGAAGCAACGCGAAGGGTTTAGGGCGTATCACCAGAGAGAGACTCGAAGAGTCTTTCTCTGGAGGAGCCAATGCATCACTTCTCTTTCTGCCCTCACGCTCGCTGCGCTTTCCACATCACC
>LVBN01000039.1 GCA_001603165.1 Spirochaetales bacterium Spiro_12 | reverse complement strand
TCTTTCGTCCTTCGACGTGGACGGAAAAACCGCCGGGACCAGGGCTTACGGCGCTGACGCGACTCTTCGTCTCGATGTGTACGGCCGTTCTTCGCGCTTCGTCCTGGAGCGTTTTGAGAATAGATGAGGCGCGCCGGTCGATGGGGAAGACCTTGCCGTTCTCCCCGGTTTCGAATCCGATGCCCCGGGTCCCGAACCAGTCGAGGAGCGCCCGGTTGTCGAAGCCGTAGAGGGCTGGCTTGAGGAAGCGGGCGGCGGATCGGGCTTTTTCGCCGCCGCCATAGTGGGCAAGGAAGTCGGGTATGGGCCCCGAATGAGTGAGATTGCATTGCCCCGATCCGGAGATGAGGAGTTTGCGGGCCGGTTTTTCCTTGCGTTCGAGAACGAGTATACCGCTTTCGACGCCGGCGGTCGCCTGGATGCTTTGCCCCTCATCGGAGCGGAGGCTTTCAGCGGGGCTGGGGATGTGTGGAGGGCGCCTCGCTTGAGCGAGGCGGATGGCCGCGAAGAGACCGGCGGGACCTGCGCCTATGATAATGGCCTTGTAGTTCCGAAGGTTTGGCATCACTTCATCGACCGCGATTAGCCTTTGGCCGCTCGCCTGCTCAGGGTGATCGTTATGGTTTCGGCGCTTTCCGCGCCCTTGAGGTTGTCCGTCATCGCAGCCATTGTGTCGTAAAACAATCTTGAAACGAAGGGCGCCAGAGGCAGCTCTTTGCCGTCGCAGTAAATGCGTATCTCCTTTCCTTCCTCAGTCACGGTAAGCCTCCGTCGCGATGAGATGATCGATGAATTGCCCGATATCGTCGGGGGTGAAAAGTATTACACCACGCCCCCGGGCCAGTTCCAGCATAGAGGCGTTGCGCGCGATAAGAACATCGATCTCGGCGAGACTTCTCTTCAGCGCCGACTCCTCGGATTCGTCGCCAGCCATGAGAACGCGTTGCGCGCCTTCAATATCAAGACCTTCACAGAAAACTATCGAAGCCGCAGGGCAGAGAGCGGCTATTGCACTTCTGTCCATTCTGGCCGGCGCGGCGCTGAGCGCGAGCATTTCCGATCCGCCCAGGTAAATTGAAGGTTCTGCGCCAGCCTTGAGGAATCTCGATGAATCCTTCGAATCCTGGGGGACTGAAGGAGCGTTGTGCGATTTTTTAAGTGCCGCCGCTGGCATGCCGCGTCGGCGGCACTCGATTATGGCAGCTTCGATGAAGGATGTTTTTCCGGTACCCGACCATCCGAGTATCGAGACTATCGCCGGTTTGTTTTTTTTCATTTTTTCCCCGCCGGTCCCTTTAGTTTATGCATCGGGAGCCCTCAAAACAATCTTCAATTCCGACTTCTGGACGAATCCGAAATTGTTCTCCTCTCCCCGCGGTTCGAGCGCAAAGGCTTCGATCATATCGCCGCGCCGCAGAGAGAAGAATCCCGCGGTTCCGGCGGCGCCTTTTTCTTTCTTGGCGGAGAGGGTCGCCAGGCCCGGTTTGGCGCAAAGAATGTAGCGGAGTCGTCCAGCCTTGTTGAGCATAGGCTCCGAGATCACACGACCTGAAAGGCGGCGCCCGGGAAGTCCGCCGGTGGAACCGGCCGGAATCGCTTTGGCCTCTGAGGTATGCACAGCCGCGCTTCCCTTTTTCAAGGCGAACCATGTGGCCTTGACCGAGTCCCTGTCCAGGCCGGCCGCGGCAGCGAGGGCAGCGATGGGTTCGTAGGGCTCCCAGGCCCAGGTGGAGTGGCAATTTCTGCCCTCGCCGGCCGCTAGTATGGGGCAGGGCTGGGAATCCGGACAGGGCGCGGCGCAGTAAAGGCTGTCCGAAAAATCCCGTAGCAGCCGATCCCGGAGGGCAAGGGCGGGTCGGCTTGTCACAAGCGCCGCCGGTTCCAGGATGAGAAGAACCCCGTCTTCGGAAAGTCGCTCCGCCGCCTGCCCGAAGAGCCGGGCCCTCTTGTCCAGGGCTTGGGTATCCTGTTTCCACAGCTCGTTAGCGCTGTGGCAGGCGATTATCAAGTCGAAGGGACCTTCGGGTAGATGTTCCTGGTTTTCCAGATCGGCGATGCCGGCTGAAAAGAGTGGCCCCGTTTTCCTTGAAGCCTTTCCCATGACCGTCGGCGTTCGCAGAAGTGTCAAAGCCTGATGCAATGCTTCCTGGCTTTGATCCAAAAGCAGGAGTTTTTCCGCCCCGAAAATCGCCGCCGCCGCTGCGGCGGGTCCCGGTCCCGCGCCCAGGTCGAGTATCGATCCGAGACGGGGCATGGCACCCCGCGCCCGCAGCTCGGCGAGGGCTAAGGAGGTTTGCAGGAACGAAACAGGCCAGTAGTAAAGCAGATAGGCGCTCAAAAACTCGGGCCTGGAAAAATAGGCCGCTCCCGCGAACTCCCTTGCGCCGGTAAGCCCGCGCTGAAGCCGTCTTAACGATTGGCCCGCTCCTCGGGCCGCTCTTGCCTGGCCGCCGGCGTCCAGGTTCAGAAAGGGGTTTTCCCCTTGAAGCCCGAACGCCAAATAAAGAAGATGAGGATAGAGCGAAGCGAGCAGGGATTGAAGATCGGTCTTTTTCGCCGCCTTATCCGCGGGCAATGCTTGTATCATATATTTACCTTTGTTTATACTGCACAAGATGTCGCTAACGCCACTAGCCATGATGAACGCAATCCGCGAAAGTCCCTGGGCCGTCGAACTCATATCCCAGAGTGGGATATCCATGCTTGAAAGCTCAGGTACCTGGGGGTTCTTAGGCAAGGAACTGCGGATGGTGAGCGCCGAAGAACCGGGCCATTCCAGGCTCGACGCTCAATTCCCCTTTTCCAGCCTCCATCCCGATGATTTGGCGAGGGCGAAGGACTCGATCAACAAACTCATCGCCGGAACCAAGAACGAGTACAACGATCAATTGCGGTTTATCCTGCCGGATGGGGCTACGGCCTGGCTCGCGCTGTCCTTTCAGCTTCTGAAAGGGGACAGCGATGGCGGATACAGCTTTTTGATTATCCGCGAGACTAATGTCACCGATTTGGTCGCCGCGAGAGATGAAATCAAGGAACGGCTTCTCGAGATCGAGTCGCTCAAATCTCTTTTGACGGCGATCAATAAAAGCCTGGATTTCAACGATACAATATCCACGATTATCGACCATCTTCACCATATAATACCCTTCGATAAAGCCAGCGTTCAGCTTCTCGAGGGAGGCTGCCTCAGGGTCATCGGGGGATATGGGTACACCGAGGAACAGCTCAAAGATCTCTGCTTTCCCATGGGCTCGCTCGACTCTCCCTCCGCCAGGGCTGTCGCATCCCGCCGCCCCATAGTCTGCAACGATGTGGAAAAGGATTTTGAAGGTTTTATAAAGGTCGATGAGGATATCGAGATTCGGTCCTGGCTGGGCATCCCCCTGGTGTTCGAGGATAAATCCATCGGCCTTCTCGCCTTGGACAGTATAAAAAAAGGTTTTTACACCCATCAGCATGTCCGCCTCGCCTCCAGCGTCGCCGAGCATCTTGCTCTGGCGATCATCAACGCCCGCAAGCATACGCTCATCAAGGCCGAAGCCAGGACCGACAAGCTGACCGGTCTGGCCAACCGATACGGCCTGGAAACCATAGGCCAGGAATTGTTCTCGAAGGCGGCTTCCGGAGACAAACCTCTCGGCTTGCTGATGCTCGATATCGATCATTTTAAAATCTTCAACGATAATTATGGCCACGGATACGGAGACCAGGTGCTTCGACGCATAGCGTCGGAAATACTGCGAAGCCTCCGCGGCGACGATTACCCGGTACGGTATGGCGGCGAGGAATTCTTGATTCTCTTGCCGGACACCTCCACCCGCGAAGCCTTGGTGGTAGCCGAGCGACTGCGGGAAGGCATAGCTCATCTTACCATGGGCGGCGGGCGGGAATTCCCGACGGTGAGCATAGGAATTTTTTCGGGTGTTCCCAGTTATACCGAACTTCTGCATGAGTTTATCAGAAGAGCGGACCTCGCCCTCTATGAGGCCAAGGGGGCGGGGCGGAACCGTTGTAGGGTCTGGACCCCCTCTCCCGAGTACTATAGCAAGTAAAAAAGTGGGGGCCTTCGGGCGTTCAAGCGCCGGCGGTCTTCTTCTTCACATCCTCGGCCTTTCTGGAAATCCTGTTCCACACCGAGGACATGCCCATGGCTTTTTTAGCCATGGAAAGGGTCTTTCTGGCCTCTTCCCGCATTTTCAATGTGCCATCGTAGACGACCTCATCGGCAAGGCCCGACTTGGATTCGTAATGGGCCCTCCGTTCCCGTAAAGGATCGAGGAAGGCGTTGATAGCCCTGGCGAGTTTTTCCTTCACTTCCACATCCCCGACCTTGCCCGCCCTATAACGGGCCTTCAGGTCTTCCACTTCGACCTTGTCGGGGTTGAAGGCATCGTGGTATTGAAAGACCGGATTACCCTCCACCGTGCCGGGAACATCCGCGGAGACACGTTTCGGATCGGTGTACATGGACATGACCCGCTTGGTTACCGTCTTTTCGTCGTCGGAGAGAAAGATCGCGTTATTCAGGCTCTTGGACATCTTTGCGTTGCCGTCGGTACCCACCAAGGATCCGAAGTCCGAAACCAGGGGATCGGGTACGGGGAAGGTCTCGCCATAGAGATAATTGAAGCGTCTGGCGATTTCCCGGGTCACCTCCACGTGGGCGACGTTATCCTTCCCCACCGGTACCAGATGAGCCCGGGGCAGGAGTATGTCCGCCGCCTGGAGCACGGGGTAGCCCAGGAGGCCGAAGGGCATTTCCTCTATATGGGCGCTCTGGGCCATTTCTTTTAGGCTGGGCACCCGGGAAAGCCGGGGTACGGTTATCAGATTTTCGAAGAAAAGGGAGAGTTCGGCCACTTCCGGTACCGCGGACTGCAGGTAGATCACCGATTTTGCCGGATCGATGCCGCAGGCAAGATAATCCAACGCGGCGGAGCGGATATTGTCCGCCAGCAGAGCGATATTGTCTTTTTCGGGTTTGGTCGTCAGGGTATGGAGGTCGGCTATGATGAAAAAACACTCATACTCGTTCTGAAGGCGAACCCTGTTCGCCAGAGAGCCGACGTAATGCCCAAGATGAAGTTTGCCCGTAGGCCTGTCGCCGGTGAGAATTCTTTTGCGTTCCATGGCTGTTCTCCGATGGAAAACAGTCTACTCCGGAATAGCTGGGCGCTTCAACCACAGGGCGGCGGGACTTCGGGCGCGCGAGAGGCCGGGCTGCCCCGGCCTTCCATGGTCAAAATCCGGCTGGCCTGGAAATCCATTGGGTCATAACAGCGAAAGCAACTCCCCGTAACCTCTGGCTTCCATCTCCTGGCGGGGGACAAAGTCCAGGGACGCCGAGTTGATGCAATACCGAAGACCGGTCGGTTCCGGGCCGTCGTCGAAAAGATGCCCGAGATGGCCGCCGGATTTTTTCGATCGAACCTCGATTCTGAACATGCCATAGGACCTATCCTCCACCAGAACGACCGCTTCCTGATCGATGGGCTGCCAAAAGCTGGGCCAGCCCGTGCCGGAATCGAATTTTGTGGAGGAAGCGAAGAGGGGCGTGCCGTCTATCTTGTCCACATAGATACCTTCCCGATGGTTATCCCAGAGGGGATTGTCAAAGGGCGGCTCGGTGGCGGCGTTGACGAGCACCTCGTACTCCTCGGGGCTCAGCGTGGCCTTGAGTTCCTCGGTGGGCTCTATGTAACAGATTTCGGCGGCCTGCTTTTCCGTGTATATCACCAGTTTGTCTCCCGCGGGGGTAATGACCGCTGTTTGCGCCGCCGCCCAAAGGGGCAGGGCCAGGGCTAAAACACCTGCCGCGGCGATACCCAGGTTCCGCCGCGTTGTAATGCTTTTCCGGGGCTCCCGGGAAGCTCCCTTGTCAGGATGATTTAACATAGTAAAAACAATATAATACGAAAAATTAATAAAACCAAACCGAAGGGGAGTACGTTCATCCCCGCCCGAAGCCTGTCGCTCCGCTCTTCCCCCGCGCCTTCCTGTGCTATACTGATAAAACGCGTACGCTTAAAACACATACGCTGGTCTTTCGGCAGTCTTTGTGCAAGGAGGGCGGGCATGGATCTTCATCCGGGTATGACGGCGGAAAAGAGTATCCTGGTGGAAGCTGCCCACAGCGCGGCGCAGCTCGGATCGGGGAACGTGGAAGTCTACGCGACCCCTTCCATGGTGCTTCACATGGAAGAAACCGCCCTGGAGGCGGTGGATCCCCATGTGGGTCCCGGCAAGGCCACGGTGGGAGCATTTATCGGCGTAAAGCATCTGGCGCCCACTCCCCTGGGTATGAAGGTGCGGATTCGCGCCGAACTTGTGAAGGTCGAGGGCAGGACGCTCGGTTTTTTAGTCCAGGCGTGGGACGAGGTGGAAAAGATAGGCGAAGCGGAGCATACGCGGGTCGTGATAGACCTGGATCGCTTCCGGTCCAAGCTCGACGCGAAGAAAGCTTTAAGCGAGGGTAAGAGGGAGCAGGCATGATAAGTCTCGAGGAACTTTCGAAACTGGATGAGGCGGGAGCCATGGAGTTGCTTCTCGCCTATACCACGGACATCAAGCGCCACGACAAGGATATCGAAGCCTTGGAAAAGGATCGCCGGTTATGGAATTCCAGGGTCAAACTCGCGGAGGAAAGAAGTCTCGCGGAACTCGCCCAGGGCGCCAGGGCCCAATTGAGCCGAATCGAAGCTTCGCTCTCGGGGCTGGTCGCCGCCCGGGACGAACTCAAGCTGGACGTCTTTAGGATCAGGGAAGCCCTTCCCGCCATCAAGGCCAGGCGCAGAAGCATCGACCCCGATCTTCTCCAGGCTGAGCTTTCGATGCTCGTCGGCGAGGAGCAGGGGCTTCCCGCCGCGAAGCTGGAGGATGAGTTCAAGGCCTTGGAGGAAAAGGCCGAAGACCAGGACCCCCTGGAAAAACTAAAGCGAAAAATGGGTCTGGGCGATTCCTCCGATCCCAAGCCGGGGAAGGGTCGATCTTGATCCGTCCGGGGGTTTCGCGCCCCGCGGCTTGCCGCGTTTTTCTCCCCTGCGCATATGGTGGTACGAAATCCCCATCCGTTCCAATCCCTTCTGGAACCAGCATGCCTCGACAGCGCGCTGCGGGAGGGGTGATTTTTCGGCGCTTAGCGGAGTCGATATGAAGAAGACAGCTATCCTTCCCGGATTCCCTCGTCCCCTGGTCTTCGCCCACCGAGGGCTTTCTTCTCTTTATCCCGAAAACAGCATGGTTGCCTTCCGGGCCGCCAGGGATGCGGGCGTACCCGGCGTAGAGCTGGACATCCACCTTAGCAGGGACCGCCGCCTGGTGGTATTTCACGACGATACCACAGGGAGGATAGCTCGCGAGGCCGGCGCCTTCACTCGCCAGGGGAAAGATCCCGGCGAAGGAGCGATCCCAGGCGGCGGTCCCGCGCGCCGCGACCTTCCCATCGAAGCTTCGGACTACGATCTTCTTGCCGGTTTGGATATCGGGTCCTGGAAGGACCCTGCTTTCGCCTCCGAACGGATACCCCTGCTGGATTCCGTGCTCGAAGAACTGGACGGGGATATGTACTTCGATATCGAGATCAAGAGCAGGAGTCTTAAAGATTCAGGTCTTGAGGTCCTGCTCGTCGATACGCTGCGGCGTCATGCCATGGAAGAACGCTGCATAGTCTCTTCCTTCAATCCGCTTAGCCTGCGGCGATTCAAGGCGCTCATGCCGGAAATTCCCAGGGCGATCATCTGGAGCCGCTCGGAGGAACTCTACTGGT
>LVBN01000038.1 GCA_001603165.1 Spirochaetales bacterium Spiro_12 | reverse complement strand
CCACGATGGAACGTATTTCCGGGCAGAGGCGCGCGAGCGCCATTGTTCGCAAAACGCTCGGCGCGAGCCTAATAAATGGCTTCGATAGTGTTTCCATAGGTAAACCTTTTCTTAATTTTATCTTCTTTGCCGCCCGATGTCAGGGCTTTGCGACCCGCGGGGCCCGGAGCTTCCGGCAGGGGGTCTAGGCCTTCATTCCCGTGAGGGTTATCCCCTTTACGATATTCTTCCGTAGCAGAAGAAAGACCACGAGCACCGGGAAGATGGAGAGCACCGAGCCTGCGTTGATGGGCCCCAGATCGATGGAGAACCGGTACTGGAACATCCCGAGCCCCAGCTCCATGGTCCATAGCTCCCTGCTGCTCGTTATGATAAGCGGCCAGATGAAGGCCGCCCAGCTCTGCATGAAGGCGAATATCGCCAACGCGTTGCATGAGCCGGAAAGCAGAGGGAGGACGATCTTCCGGTAAATGCCGAACTCCGAAAGCCCATCTATCCGCGCCGCGTCGATGAGTTCGTCGGGGATCGTGGTATGCACGTTCTGCCTCATGAAGAAGATCCCATAGCTCATCACCAGATAGGGCGCCACGAGGCCGGCGAACTTATTGACCCAGCCGAACTGCACCATTCGCAGATAAAGAGGGATCATGTAGGTCTCGAAGGGTACCATGGCCGTGGCGAGAATGACTATGAAGAGAAGGTTTTTGAAGGGAAAATCGAACTTGCCGAACACGTAGCCCGCCAGCGTCGAGGAAATAAGGATGCTCGCCGTCGAGACGATCGAGACGAGGAGGCTGTTCGCGAAAAAACGAAGAAAGGGCGCTGTCTTGAACACAGCGACGTAGTTCGCGATCGTCCAGGTCTTCGGAATGAATTGCGGGGGCCAGCTCAAGACCTCCGAGGGCGGCTTGAAGGAGGTGGAGAGCATCCATACAAAGGGAAGGACCATCACGACGGAGCCTGTGAGCAGCAGGATATGCAGGGCCAGTGTGCCCGCGGAGAAGTGTTTTCTTTTCATGAAGCGACCCGCCTCTTCTGTTTCGGATTCTTCCCTCCCAGGCCAAACTGGATGGCGGTGAGGACGAGGATGATGAGAAGCAGCATCACGGCCTCGGCGGCCGCGTAGCCCGTCTTGAAATAGCGGAAGGCGTTCTCGTAGATGTCGAACACAAGGGTGCGCACCGCGCCGCCCGGCGCTCCTTGCGCGCCGGAGGTCATGATGAAGACCTGGGTGAACACGTTGTACGAATTGATAGTGGTGATAACGATCACGAGGAGGAGTATCGGCCTGAGAAGCGGCAACGTTATCTTCCGGAGTATCTGAAACTTCGAAGCCCCGTCGATCATCGCGGCCTCGATGTAGGTTTCCGGTATGTCGCGTATCCCCACGAGGAAAATGATCATATTGTATCCCACGATCTTCCAGACGCTCATGATGATGATCGCCAGAAGCGCCGTCCGAGGATAGACGAGCCAGGCGACGGGTTGAATTCCGAACCAGGAGAGGATGTAGTTCAGAAGTCCGTAGGTGGGGTCGTATATCCATTTCCATACAACCGCGACCGGCACCATGGGAGTTATCACCGGGAGGAAGAAGGCTGTCTCGTAGAGGGCGCTCAGCCTCGTCGGCCGGGACAGCAGCAGGGCCACGAACAGGGCGGTCAACACGCCGCAGAGGGTCACGAAAAAGGCGAAGTAGGTCGTGTTCCGTATCGACACGCCGAAGAGCTTGTCGGTAAAGAGTTCTTTGTAGTTGCGCAGGCCGACGAACTCGGCGAGGGGGTTGCCTATGCTGGAGTCGAAGAAGCTGTAAAGCATATTCTGCGCGATCGGCACGATCCGCAATAACGCGTACATCGCGACGATGGGAATGAGGGCGCAGTAGACGAAAAGATACCGCTGTCTTGCCATTCTGTTGAGCAACCGGCTGTGTCGTTCCCGCTTCATAGAGTTTTCACCGATAAATGTCTTCCCGCGCGCGTAAACGCGCCTTTGGGACGGATCGAGGCGTGGCTTCCGGGCGAACCGGCGCCCGGAAGCCACNNTTCGTCTCATCGGCCGCGTCGGAGATCACCTTGGCGATCGCCTTCGGATTCCCCTCGAGCGAGGAATCAAGGAAGGCCATGGCCAACCTCTCCGCAAGCTTGGTGAGCAGCTCGTCGAAGACGGCGATGGGAACGTAGCCGTATTCCTGGAACCCGGCGGGCATCTCCACAAAGCCCTTGAGCTGCGGTTTTCTTGCGAGTATCCCGGAGAAGTCCACATCCTGCCTTGAGGGGAGCCAGCCCACGTTGTCGAGCATCCAGCGCTGGTTGTCGTCGTTCACGAGGAATTCGATAAAATCCCAGGCGACGTCGGGATTCTTGCAGGATTTCGTCACGTAAAGATTCTGCAAATTGGTAATTCTTCCCGCCCGCATATCGCTGGGAACAGGAGCGGTCGCATAGTTGAGCTTGGGAGCCTTCTGGGCGATATCGCCTATGACCCAGGACTCGCGGAGGAACATGGCCGTCTGCTCGAGTTCGAAGGCCTCGGCATCGTGCTTGATCTTGAAGGAGTCCCATTTATCCTTGTACACGGCATCGATGTAGTAGGTGAGCGCCTTCCTGCCCGCATCGTTGTTGTATCCCGCGTGATATTTCCCCGCCTCCTTGCCCGGCTCGATTATGGTGCCGCCCATCGGGAAAAGCACGAACCACCATTTTTCGGCGAGGCCGGAGCCCTGACCGGAAAGCCGGAGGCTGTGGCCGCTCCGCACCAGATTGCCGTTCTTATCGTAGACGGCGAGCTTCTTGGCGTATTCGGCCATCTCGGCATAGGTTTGGGGGGCGCGCGTGAGGCCCGCGGCCTTGAACATGTCCACATTCCAATACAGGGCCGTCTTGCCTTGGAAGAAGGGAACGCCGTAGAGCGTGTTTTTGTAGGTCATGCTCTGCTTCGTGAATTCGGTGTACCTGCCGGCCTTGTTCACATAGGCTTCGAGTTTCGAAGGCGTCTTGGGAATAAAACCAGCCTCGACGAATTTCTGCAAAGCGTAACCGGAAACATCGAGCACATCGGCGGCGGTGTTCGAGGGAATCGTCGCCGACAACTTTTGCTCGTACTCCCGCAAGGGATGGGTGAGCACATCGATGTCGACGTTGGGGTGGAGTTTCTTGTATTCCGCCGCGGCATGCTTGAAAAGCGGCTCCATCTCCGGATACCCGGACCAAAGCGACAATTTGACCGGTTTGTCCGCCGCGAAGAGCGAGACGCCGACGACGAACAATAAAACCAGGACCGCAACGCGAGATTTCTTCATTGTAGGCCTCCTTTCTATGATTCCGTTGAATCGCTTCAACCGATTTCATTTCCCCTTGGGCGTTTCGGAACCTGCGACAGCTCAGGCAAGGTGCTTTATCCGCCCTCCATACTTTCTTTGGTACTTTTCGTTCGCCTCCTCCCCTCCCGGCACGTTCGCGCTCTGCCAGAGCGGCGGCTCGAAGCCCCGGTCGAGGAGGTACTTCACCGTCTCCACGACAAGAAGGTTCACGGTAAAGCAGTTGGCCAGAGTCGAGCTTGGCGCGACTCTTTGCCCCAGGCCCTCGAAATCCACCAGCGCGTCGCCATAGGGCATATGCGAATCGACGAAGACGTCGACGATGTCGCAGAGGTTTTCCCCGCTCGGATGGCGGGCCTTATGCCCGGGAGGGACGTTCTCGCCGAAGGCTCGGGAGGTAACGCCGATCGTCGGTACGCTTCTTTGCTTCGCTTCGAGCGCCACCTCGATTGTCATGGTATTGATTCCGTAGGCGTTGACGATGACGAGTACGCCGTCGACGATATTGTAGGAGTCAAGAACGGCTTTGGCGTATCCGCCCGTGCGCTCGACCTTGTTGGACCGCAGCGCGCCGTGCATGAGGGAGGTACCTGGATCGAGCAGCGCGTCCACGGGAACGAGCCCGCCCGCCCTCCAGAACATCTCCTCGGCGCCCAAGTTAGAATGGCCGCCCGTGCCGATCACGTGGATCAGTTCGTCGGCGACGATCGCCGCGCCCATGAGAGCGGCCGCCCTTCCGATCGCCTCCGAACTTTCGGAGAGCGTTTGCTCGAACATCGAGGTGACTTTCCGAAAGTACTGTTCGGCATACTTCGACATAAGACTCCCGCGCCACTCCCTGCGGTGACTCTCTCCAGTGTTGTAAGACAACATCATTATAGCCAGCTTTGCTGACCTGTCAAACAAAAAGTGCCGGAAGGTTGATAAATAGTATTATTGTTATGCATAAAGTTTTTTGTTTTAAATATTTAATTCCGATAGGCGTCAAACGGCTCCAAGGGCGGATTCCATATTTGACATAATAGGCAAAACGCGTTATAACGCATAATTGTCATACAATGATGATACCATCGGGATACAAGAATGAGAAAGGCTAACACCGTCAACCGTCTCGACCTGGCGCGCGCTTACATCAAGCGATATATACAGGAAAAGGACCTGAAAAGCGGCGACTTCCTCCCTACCGAAAAAGAACTCTCCGAAACCCTCGAACTAAGCCGGACCGTGGTCCGCGAAGCCCTGAAGGGATTGCAGGAACTCGGCGTGGTGAGCTCCATACAGGGCAAGGGGCATTACTTGAGAGAGTTCAACTTCGACGCCGCCATGGCGAAC
>LVBN01000037.1 GCA_001603165.1 Spirochaetales bacterium Spiro_12 | reverse complement strand
GGGCTTTTCCAGCCTGGATCCCTATCTGGGGCCCCAGCCCTACTTCGGCTCCACCATAGGTCGCTACGCCAACAGGATAGCGGGCGCGAAATTCACCTTGGACGGAAGGGAATACCGACTCTTTGCCCAGGATGGGGGCCAGCATCTCCACGGCGGGAGGAGGGGCTTCGGCAGGCGCCTGTGGAAGGGCGAGATGGACAGGATAAAGGGATCTCCCGCCCTGAGGCTTGAACTGGAAAGTCCCGATGGCGAGGAGGGTTTTCCCGGCAACCTGAAGGTCCTGTGCCTTGTCGTCCTCGGCCCCGAAGGGCGCCTGAGCCTCGACTACGAGGCCGTCACGGACAGAAGAACACCCCTTAACCTCTGCAATCATGCCTATTTCAACCTCCGGGGCGAGGGCAGGGGCGACGTGCTCGACCATCGCCTGGAACTCCGCTGTTCCAGCTATCTGCCGGTGGATGCGCGGCGTATCCCTTTGAAGGGAGCGCCGCGCCCCGTGGAGGGCGGTCCCTTCGACTTCAGGGTTTCCAAGCCCTTGGGGAGGGACATGGCCGCCACGGGACAGGGCTATGACCACTGCTTGGTGATCGATGCGGATTGCGCGGCCGAGGGCAAGCCTTTCGCCCATCTCAGGGAGCCTGAAACGGGCAGGAACCTGCGGATGTGGACGAGTATGCCGGGTGTCCAGCTTTACACCGGCAACAAACTGGCCGATATCGGGGGAAAGAATGGGTCGGTCTACGGGCCCCACGGGGGACTTTGCCTGGAGACCCAATACTTTCCCGATTCCCCCAACAGGGAAGATTATCCCTCCTGCGTGGCCGAACCCGGCCTGCCCTGGCGGCATCGGACCGAATACCGGTTCTCCCTGGAGTAGGGGTGTTCGCCTCCAGAAGAGGAAGGACAAGCGGGAGGTTTTTATAGTACTCTAGACTTACCATGCACCATAAGGAGAATGTGATGGCGGTGTGCATAACTCACCTCGGGGCGAAGGGCGGCGCTGCAGCCCCGCTTGTTATCGTCCAGACCTTCGACGCCGGAAGCGCTAAAGGCCACGGAGCTTTGCGGTGATGAGAAGAGAGGAAAAGAAAGTAGCCCTCGTCACCGGAGCCTCGAAGGGTATCGGCGCGGCCTTGGCCGGGTATTTGCTCGGGCAGGGATTCGTGGTATACGGGACGGGCAGGAATCCCCAGGCCCCCGGCGGCCATACATCGTCGGCGCCGACGATGCTGCGGATGGACATCACCGATCCGGCTTCGGTGCGGAACGCCCTTGCCCAGCTTCTGGAAAAAGAGGGACGGATCGATCTTCTGGTGAACAATGCGGGGCTCCACGTCGTCGGGGTGTTGGAGACCATGCCGCTTTCGGAGTTCGAGAAATGCTGGAGGACAAACTGCCTGGGAGCCTTGCTGGTGAGCCGCGCCGTCGCCCCCTGGATGAAAAAGCAGGGCGGGGGACATATCATCAACATCAGCTCCGTGGGCGGCACGCTGGGGCTTCCCTTCCAGGGAGCGTATTCGGCATCCAAGTTCGCGCTGGAAGGCTTGAGCGAGTCCCTGAGGGCGGAGCTGGGAAGCTTCGGCATCAAGGTGGTTCTAATCCAGCCAGGCGATATTAGACACCAGGATTGCCGGGTCGAGAGCCCGCCGCCGGAGGAGTACGCCGAAGTCTATAAAAAGGTTATGCGGGTGGCCTGGGATGACGAGGAAAAGGGCTATCCCCCCGAACGACTTGGCCCCCTGATCATGAAAATACTCGCGAAAAAGAACCCGAAGCTCCGCTATGGTTTCGGCAGCGCTTTCCAACGGGCCGTCCCCACATTGAAGCGATTGCTTCCCTGGGGTTTGTTCGAGCGGGCGTTGAGACTCTATTACAAATTCTGAGAGGCGGGGTAAAGTAAGAATCTAAGGAGATGACGATGCTGGAAGAACTGAGCAATCCCATTGAAGAACTTAAGGAAGAAATCCTGGACATCTGGGGGCGTCTTTGACGCCTCCGCGCTGGAAAAGTCGATAAAGGAAAAGGAAAGTCTTTCCTCGGCGCCGGATTTTTGGAACGACTCGGCCAAGGCTGGTCGTATCTTCGCCTCCATAAAACAGGCAAAAGAGCGGTTGGAGACCTGGAAATCCCTCAGGGCGGATATAAGCAATCTCCAGGAATTCGTCGCCATGGCTCTGGAAGAGGATCAGGGGGGGCTGGAAGGGGATATCCGGCAGAATTACCAGGATATCAAGGAGCGTTTCGACAAGGCTGTCGTTTTGGAGCTCCTCTCCGGAGAGGCGGATCCCTCGGACGCCTATGTGTCCATTCACGCCGGATCGGGAGGCACGGAGGCCTGCGATTGGGCGAGCATGCTCCTGCGGATGTATACCCGCTGGGCGGAGCGTCGGGGATTCAGCACCGAGCTGATCGATTTGCTCGAAGCCGAGGGGGGGGTCAAATCGGCGACCCTGCAGATAAGCGGTTCCTACGCGTATGGCTACCTGAGGGGGGAGAGCGGCGTTCACCGGTTGGTGAGGATTTCCCCCTTCGACGCCAACGCCCGCAGGCATACATCCTTCGCCTCTCTCTACGTGCTGCCGGTGCTGGACGATTCCATCACCATCGATATACGGCCCGAGGATATCCGTATCGATACCTACCGATCCGGGGGCGCGGGGGGCCAGAAGGTCAACAAGACCGACTCGGCGGTACGCATAACCCACCTCGAAACGGGGATAGTCGTGACCTGCCAGAACGAGCGGAGCCAGTACAAGAACAAGGACGTGGCCATGAGCGTGCTCAAGTCCAGATTGTACGAATACTATCGCCAGGAAAAGGAAAAGGAAAACGAAAAATACCAGAGCGACAAAAAGGAAATCGCCTGGGGATCCCAAATACGATCCTATGTTTTTCAGCCCTATACCTTGGTCAAGGATCATAGAACCAAGTTCTCCCTTGGCAATGTTCAAGCAGTGATGGACGGCGATATCGACCCCTTCATAGAAAATTATCTGCGTTGGCGGTGGAAGGGCGGGGTCGCCGCTGTGGACAGCGACGATGAGGAAGTCTAGGAGGGGCGGCCTCCGGCCAGCCCTCATGCTTGCATCGATTTCGCTTTTTCTCTGTACCTCCCCGCATTTAGCCGCCCAGGAACAACCGGCTCCGGGGGGGGCCACCGACTCGCGGGACGATGGTATTGTCCCCGCGGCCTATCGCCGGACCCTTGGGTTAGGACTCTTTTTCCCTCTTCCCGGCCAGGAGCTGGAAAAGCTCATACCGGAAAACACGAGCCTCGACACCCTGGCGGCTTTAGCCTTAGAAGCGGGGGAGGGGAGCATGTCGGCGACGCTGCCGGGGCTTCTGGCAAGTCGTTTGGAGCCCCTGGCACCCTATCCCGGCGAAAACCAGGGCTCGGGCGAAAGTTTTTGGAAGAGAGCCGAAGTCGCGGCCAAAAACAAGGACGAAGGCTTTTTCGATCCGAGAAGCGATCGGGAAGCCATCCTGGCCTTGGGGGGATTTGCCGCGGGGCTCTACGCCCAGACGCCAAAGGGTTTGGAAATACTTCTGCTTTATTACGAAAAGGGCAGTCCCTTGCCCAAGTTCTTCCATCGCCATGCCTTGGGCATCGCCGAGCTGGAAAAACTGCATGAGTTTTTTCTTCCGAGGCTCCTTTCCTGGGTTTTCGGCCGAAGCTTGAGCGTTTACGATATCCAGACAGGAGTTTCGGGAACCTTGGGAGTGGAGCGCCGGGCAGGGGGCGGCTCCTCCTTTTTCCATCAAGGTTCCAGGATTTTCCTGACCGAAACCGGGCCCCAGGTTTTTTCCCTCTCCGCGGATGGCTACGAAGGTCGGGATATCGAAATAGACAACCCCGGGCCTTTCGCCTATCGGCTCATTCAGGCCCCGCTGAAGCGGCTTGTCGAATCGAACCCGGCGCTGGAATTCAACGAATCGACCAAGGTTCTGGAGTGGGAAAACGAGGAAGCCTTCAGAAAAGCCAGGGGGCGTTTCGGCGCGGCGCTGGGGCGCTTTCTGCTGAGTCTTCCCTTAAGCGTAGTATCGGTGGGCACCTTCATATCGGCTCAGGAGGCCTACCTCAGGTACGCGAAACCCGCATCGGCGTATTATGGAGCCGGAGCCTTCGCCGGCCTTTCGGTCGGGCTGAGCCTGGGCTTCACCATCGATACTATCGTCGCCCTCGTGGATTTGTTGCGTCTTTCGAGATAAATTCTTAAAAATGGAGCAAGCATGGGATTTGCGGACAGGATAAAAGCGTTATTCAAAAAACAAGCGCTCGACGACGATGCCTTCGAAGATTTGGCCGACCTCCTGGTCGAGGGGGATATGGGTGCCGCGTTCGCCGTCGAGATTGTGGATTCGCTGAAAGCCTTGTGTAAAAAGAACAGGGTGGACAATCCCGAGGGGGCGCGGAGGCTTCTCAAAGAACTCTTGCGTCCTTACACCCTCAAGGCTGAGCTGGAGCTGGACAAAAACGCCCTGAACATCTGCCTCCTTTTGGGGGTGAACGGCGTCGGCAAGACCACGTCCTGCGCCAAGCTCGCGGTCTGGGAGCGGCAGCGGGGTGTGGAAAACATCGTTCTGGCCGCGGGGGATACCTTTAGGGCGGCCGCGGTGGATCAGCTTAAAATCCATGGCCAACGCGCGAATATCCGGGTGGTCGCCCAGCATCAGGGAGCGGATGCGGCCGCCGTGCTCTGGGACTCCATAGAAGCTGTCGGCACCCAGGGTCCGGGCCTGGTCATCGCGGATACCGCTGGGCGGATGCATACGAGGGCCGATCTGGTAAAAGAATTGGAAAAGATGAACAAGGTGATCGCCCAGCGGGCCCCCGGGGCGGTCTATCGCAAAATCCTCGTCCTCGACTCGACGACGGGGCAAAACGGCATGCGGCAAGCGGAAACATTTCATCAAGCGGTCAGGCTGGACGGCGTGATATTGAGCAAATACGATTCGACGGCCAAGGGCGGCATGGTGCTAAGCCTGGCCAGGCAGTTCGGCCTGGCGACGCTCTTTGTGGGCACGGGGGAGGGGTACGCCGACTTTGCCCCCTTCGACCCCGATGGCTTTCTCGACGACTTCATAGGCCTATAGCGATGACCCTGGAATCCCGCTTGTTCGCCGCGGCCCGATGGGGTTTTTCCAGCAGGCGGAGGATGTCCCTCAGAAGGGCGGTCCTCGCCGCGGCGGGAATCGCCGCGGGGGTGGCCGCCCTCATTATTGTGATCGGCGTCATGGGCGGGCTTCAGAAAGGCTATATCGACTCGATTCTGGAAATTTCCAGTTTCCATCTCAGGGTAAGCTCCCCGGAGCCGCTCGGCCAATCGAGCTTATCGGCCCTACGCTCGATCCAGGGGGTTCGATCGGCCCTGCGCTTCAAGGAAACCCAGGTTCTGGCCATCGGCCCCTCGGGAAGCACCATGAGCCTTTCCCTGCGCGCCTTCGAACCGGGGAGCGAAGCTTTCGACCCCGGCCTCGCCGCCGCCCTCGGCCTGACCGGGGGCGAAAAGCTCCCTCCCTCCATGGGTTTGAACCTCGGCAAGGAGGCGGCGGCGGCGCTGGGCGCCGATCCGGGCTCGAAGATCAGGCTCTTCGGAATGAGGCAGACCGAGGATGAGGGGGTCGTTCCCGTAAGCCTCGAAGTGGGCGTGGAGTCGCTTTTCGCCTCGGGGTATTACGAATTTGATTCGAGCATGGCGTTTTTGAGCTTCGAGGAGAAGGAAGCCTTCGATCAGCTTTTCGGTGCCTCGGATTGGCTTGTGGGCATAAAACTGGACAGGCGTTTCGATGTGCAAAGAATGGGGGCCGCGATCGGCGCCGCCCTGGGGCCGGGGGATTGGGAGCTTGTAAGTTGGCGGGAATACAACCGGAGTTTCTTCGGGGCGCTCAGGACCGAAAAGACTGTGATGATGCTGTTGATCAGCCTTATATTCGTCGTGGTCGGCATAAATATATTCCACGCCATGAGAAGGAACATAGCAGGAAAAATGGCGGATATCGCGGTGATCAAGTCCTTCGGCGCGAGCGACGCCGACGTGAGGAGTATCTTCGTGCTGGACGGCCTTTCCGTCGGCCTCTCGGGCGCCCTTGTGGGAGCGGCTTCGGGGCTTCTGACCGCCTATAACATAAATCCCATCGTCGAAGCGCTCTCGAAGCTGTCCAAGGCCTTGGCGGCGCTGCTTCGTTGGATCGGACTCTCGAGCCCCGGCGGCGATTACCGCCTTTTTTCGCCGGCCCACTACTATATCGATCGCATACCAGTGTCCATCTCGGGCGGGGAGCTCGCGTTTATCGCAATGCTCGCCGTAGCCTCCACCGGCATCGCAGCCTTCGCCGCTGCCCGTAGAGTGTCCGAGGCAAGTCCTTCGGAGGTTTTCAGAAATGAATAAGAACGGAAGCGGGGCTGTGGCCGACGCGGCCATCAGCTGCAAGGGCCTCTGGAAAAGCTTCGCCAGCAAAGCCGAAACTTTACAGGTGCTTCGAGGCCTGGACATGGAACTCCCGGGGGGAAGTTCCTGCTCCATCGTCGGGGCCTCGGGCTCGGGCAAAAGCACCCTTTTGTCCATTCTGGGCGGTATCGAGCGCTTTGAGGCCGGGGAGCTCAGGGTAGGGGGTTACGAACTCCACCGGCTGGCCGAAAAGGAGCTTCCTGTTTTCAGAACAAAGGTTATCGGCTTTGTTTTTCAATTTCATTACCTGCTCAAGGATTTCTCGGCCCTGGAGAATGTCGCCCTCCCTGCCTATATGGCGGGGCTGGGACGGAAGAAGGCTTGGGAAAAGGCCGAGCGGCTTTTGGCGAAAGTCGGCCTGGAGGGGCGACTAAATCACTTTCCTTCGGAACTCTCCGGGGGAGAGCGTCAGCGGGCGGCGATCGCCCGCGCCCTGGTGAACGATCCCCGGGTCATCCTGGCGGACGAGCCCACGGGCAACCTGGACGCCCAGAACGCCGCCACCGTTAGTCAATTGCTTTTCGAGCTTCCGGCCATCACGGGGGCAAGCCTTGTGCTCGCCACCCACGACAAGGATCTGGCGGAAAAGGCTTCGGTTCGATTCGCCCTGGTCCAGGGCGTTTTACAGGCGCTATGAACCCCGCACCCCTGGTGTTTGTCGCCGCCCGCTCGCTTCTGGGCAGAAGGGGGGGGAGAAAGGCGGCCAAGGACGGCAATGGCGCTGTCGAGCGAAGGCTTTCGCCTTCCCATGGGCTCATGGGGGCGATTCTTGGAATCGGAATAAGCCTGGTGCCCCTGCTCTTGGTGCTCGTCGTCTCCGATGGAATGATCGAGGGCATCACGCGGCGATATATCGAGACGAAAACCTATCATATACAGGTCGCCGTACCCGATGGCTTCGGTCCGGACGAGGCGGCGCCGGGTATCGCCGCCGCCTCGTCCATACCCGGCGTCGTCTCGGCAACCTTGGAAAGTAACGGAAGCGCCGTGGCGGTTTCGGCCTCAGGCAGCGGCGCGGTTATGCTGAGGGCGGTGGATCCCGGATTTTTCAGGGATTCGGGCACCCGATCCTATCTGGGCACCCTGGAAGGCAGCATGGTTCCCAAGGGTAACAGGGACATCGTCATCGGATCGGCCCTGGCGAAAAAACTCGGGCTTTCCCTGGGCGATCAACTTACGATCATAACGCCCAGCCAAGCCGCCGAAGAAAGGGCGACAGCCCTGGGGGGCTTTGCCGGGTATCGCCCTCGGCTTTCCTTCTTCAGGGTAACGGGTATCGTCAGCGCCGGTTACAGGGACCTGGACGCGATCTGGGCTTTTATCAACCCTCAGGCGGGCCAGCGCCTTTTGGTATACTCCTCCTGTTATTCTTTCATGGGCCTTAAAGTCCTGGACCCCTATTCCAATACACTGGGCGAGATACGAAACGCCCTGTCCGAAAGTCTGGAACCGCTCTACCCGCTCTGGTTCGACTCCTATTTGGCCAGGACCTGGCCCGAAGTGGAACGCAGTCTTTACGCCTCCTTCGGCACCACCAAGACCACGCTGCTCTTCATTATGGGCATAGCACTCCTGGTAGCCGCGATCAATCTCGGATCCTCCCTCTCCACCTTCGTCGTGGAGCATTCCACGGATATCGCCGTGCTCAGGAGCTTCGGCGCCACGGACAGGGCGATCAGGACGATTTTTGTGGGAGCCGGTGTTTTGACGGGATGTCTGGGGACCTTGATCGGGCTGGCGGTCGGGCTGCTGGTCTCCCTCAACGTGAACAGCCTGATAAGAGCCCTGGAGTGGCTTCTCAATTTAGGAAGTTCCGGATTGGCCTTCTTGACCGGGCGTCAGGCCCTGAGCTTGAAACTTCTCGATCCCGCGTACTACCTGGAGGTCATTCCCGTTGCGATAAATATTCATCAGATAGCCGGCATCGTTTTGCTCTGCATATTCCTCAGCGCCATTGTTTCGCTTTTGCCCGCCAGGAAAGCCGTGAGGGTGTCGGTGCAGAGCTTGATAAGAAAAAGCTTTTAAAGCCCGGTTTCTATCCATTTTCTGAAGCGTATGGTATGATAAAAGCCGTATATCCCAGGGAGGAATGTAATGGCCAGAAGAGCGGGCGCCCGCGGCGCCGATTTTGTACAGGAAAAACTCGATCCCTCAGTTTCAAACGCCCCGGCGTCGGGCAAGGCTAAGACTCCCCGCGGAGCTTCGGGGGAGGATTCGGAAAAGCTCAAAGCCCTCGAAGCCGCGAGGCTCCAGATAGAAAAACAGTTCGGCCAGGGTTCCATCATGAAATTGGGCACTCATCAGAGCGCCCAGGGTATAGAGGCCATACCCTCCGGTTCCATTTTATTGGACGAAGCCCTGGGAATCGGAGGCTATCCCCGGGGCCGCATCATCGAGATCTACGGCCCCGAGTCCTCGGGCAAGACCACCCTGGCCCTCCACGCCATAGCCGAGGCGCAGAAAAAAGGCGGGATCGCCGCCTTCATCGACGCCGAGCACGCGCTGGACCCGATCTATGCCAAGAATCTGGGCGTCGATATCGACGAACTCTGGGTTTCCCAGCCCGACAACGGCGAACAGGCGCTGGATATAGCCGAATCCCTTATCCGCTCCGGAGCGGTGGATATCATCGTCATCGACTCCGTCGCCGCTCTTACCCCCCAGGCCGAGATCGAAGGCGAGATGGGGGATGCCCACGTGGGACTTCAGGCTCGCCTCATGAGCCAGGCCCTGCGAAAACTCGCCGGCACCCTCTCCAAGAGCAAGACGATACTGGTTTTTATCAACCAGATACGAATGAAAATCGGCATCATGTTCGGCAACCCCGAAACGACCACCGGCGGCAACGCCCTCAAATTCTACGCCTCGGTCCGGCTGGAGGTGCGCAAGATCGAAACAATCGAAAAGGGCGGGGACGAGGACGCCTTGGGTAACAGGGTCAGGGTAAAGGTCGTCAAGAACAAGGTGGCGCCCCCCTTCAGGAGGGTGGAGCTGGAGATAATCTTCGGCAAGGGCATTTCCTCCTCCGCTTCGCTGCTGGACGCCGCGGTAAAGTATTCGATCATCGACAAAAAGGGAGCCTGGTATACCTGGGGCGACGAGAAGGTGGGGCAGGGCAGGGAGAACGCAAAGCAGTATCTTGAGCAAAACCCCGACATGGCGGCGCTGATCGAACAGGCGGTGAGGGAAAAAATGGCCCAGAAAGCTCAGCCGCAGGCTCCCTTGTCCGGGGCTGAGGCGGTTTCGAGGACGGTCAAGGCGGAACCCTCCGCCCAGGATCCTGAGGTCATAAGCGCAGAGGACCTCTTTTAATACAGCCCATGGAAAGGATCTGGCTAGGGCTTGGCTCCAACCTCGGCGATAGCCCGGCCCTCATTCGACGGGCGACGGAACTGCTGGGGGAGCACTGCGACGAGCTGCGGAGCTCCGGCCTCTGGCGCTCCAGGGCTCGGTACAACACCGAGCAGCCGGATTTCGTCAACGCGGTGCTCACGGGCTTTTGCGAGCATGGCCCGGCCGAGCTTCTCGGCCTGATCCACGAAATCGAAGCATCGCTGGGACGGGACAGGGCTTCGGCGCCTCCGAAGGGCGCCAGAACCATCGACATAGATATCCTGCTCTACGGCGAGCGCATCGTAACCCAGGAGGAGCTGATCATCCCCCATCCTGGCATGAGGGAGCGAAAGTTCGTCCTCCTTCCATTGATAGAACTGGATGCCGGACTAAAGGACCCGGTGAGCGGCCGTCTCTTTTTGGAATACCTAGCCCAGTTGCCGCCCCAGGGTATTTACCCCCTGGGGCAAGGCATATATGATGCCCCCTGTCCCTGATGAATAGCATTTCTGAAATCACCGCCGACCACGCCGGTTCTTCCGCCCTCCTGGAGAACGTCGGCCAAGGCCGGAGATTCCGCCTCAAGGATTTCGAAGGCCCCCTGGACCTCCTTCTCTTCCTCATTAAACGCAACGATATGAACATCTACGATATTCATATCGCTTCCATAACCGAACAATATCTGGACTGCCTGAAAAACGAAGAGGGCGTGGACTTGGACGAGTTGTCGGAATTCTACAACCTCGCCGCGACGCTCCTGCTCATAAAGTCCCGCATGCTTCTACCCTTGGGTTCGCTGGATGAAGAGGATTTCGACGATCCCAGGCAGGGCCTGATCGAAAAACTGATCGAATACCAGAAATACAAAAAACTCTCCAGCCTTATGGAGCAGCGGGAAATGGAAGTCGAGTGGAGGCTGGAGCGCTCCTGCATGCAGAGGATTCTTCCGTTTTCCGAGGTGGACGACCAGGAGCTTTGGGCGGATATCGACGTGTGGGATCTGCTGAGAACATTTTCGTCGTTGGTCAATAATTTTAGTTCGGAAAAGATAATAGACCTTTACGAAGAAATCTCTATCCACGAGAAGCTGGCGCTCATGCACGAGCTGCTGGAAACACAAGGGGAGTTCTCCTTCATCCAGCTGATCACCAGGCCGCGATCGGCGCTGGATCTGGCCTGCGCTTTTCTGGCCATGCTGGACGCGGTGAAGAACAAGATCATACGCATCAAGCAGCACAGACTGTTCGGCGACATCCTTATTTCCCCCTATACCCTCGGCGAGGCATACGATGGATGANNNNCCCGTCCGCTCCGGAGGAGGTTGGATTTTCGCCCCTAAAATGGAGCTATGGGAAAAGCTGAAGGATCATTACGGCAAGAAAAACGAGGCTAAGCTGTCGAAGGCGGCCATGGAAACCCTTTCCATCGTCGCCTATTCCCAACCCATAACAAGGGCGGAAATCGAGGCGATACGGGGTGTTTCGGCCGATGGGATGATCCGCTATCTTCTTTCGCGGGGCCTGGTGCGGGAGATGGGCAAGAAGGATGTGCCTGGAAAGCCCATGCAGTACGGAACGACCCAGGAGTTCTTAAAATATTTCAAGCTAAGCTCGATCGCCGAACTTCCGCCCTTGAGCGAAATCGAAAAAGATCGCTTCGCGAAGAGCGAGGGCGAGCAGGGATGAAAGAAGGGCTCAGACTCCAGGCCTATCTGGCTTCCTGCGGATTGGGTTCCCGGCGGTTTTGCGAGGGGTTTATCGAGCAGGGCAGGGTGCGGGTGAATGGTTTGCCCGTCATCCTGGGGACGCGGGTCGGCCCCGAGGACCGGGTTACGCTGGACGGGCGCCCTGTGGAACCCCAGGCCCGGCTCCGCTATATCGCCTTAAATAAGCCACCGGGCTATATCAGCTCCATGGCGGACGAGCGTAATCGGCCGGTGGCGGCATCCTTGCTGAAATCCTCGGTTCCGGAGCGGGTATACAATATCGGCCGTCTCGATCAATGGTCCTCCGGGCTGCTTTTGTTTACCAACGACGGGGATTTCGCTTCCCTGCTGGTGCATCCCCGGAGCTGTATCGACAAGGAATACCTCGTCCGCTGCGATCTCCCCATTCCCGAAGAGCTCCCCAGGGGTTTCATGGAAGGCTTGAGGGTGGAAGGGGTGGTCTACAAGGCCGAAACGGTTGGTCTGGTGGATGGAAAGACCATGAGGATCGTGTTGGTGGAAGGAAAAAACAGGGAAATCCGCACCGTCCTCGGGCATTACGGTCTCAGGGCGCTTTTCCTGCGCCGGGAGCGCATCGGCCCCATAGAATTGGGCGATCTCCCCGAAGGAGCGTTCAGGGACCTGGATGCCCGGGAAGTGGAAGCCCTTAGGGAGTACTCTAAAAATGCCAGGCTGAAGACCCGGTCTGGCGGCAAGGAAGGAAAAGCGGGATGATCGTCGCCATGGACGGCCCGGCGGGCTGCGGAAAATCGACCATAGCCCGGCTGCTCTCGGAGCGGATGGGGTTTTTGTACATAAATTCGGGCAACATCTACAGGGCCCTCACCTACGCAGCCATAGCGAAGGGACTCGGGTTGGGGGACGAGGCGGCCCTTCTGGCGACCGCGTCCAAGGCTTTGATCGAGTATGACCAGGATGGTTCCATTCTCCTGGACGGAGCCAGGCTCGCCGCGGAACTGCGGTCCGCCGAGGTGGAGGCTATCGTAGCCCAGGTTTCGGCTGTCCCCGAGATTCGCCATATCGTCAACGACATAGTGCGCCGCCTCGCCGAGGGCAAGGACGTGGTGGTGGAGGGCAGGGACATGACGACGGTGGTCTTTCCCCAGGCCGAGCTGAAATTCTTCATCGACGCTTCGACGGAAGAGCGGGCGAGGCGGCGTTTCGCCCAGGGGAGCTCTTCAATGTCCTATGAGGAAATACTGGAGAATATCCGCATGAGGGACGAAATCGACCGCAATAAAAAAATGGGAGCCCTCAAAATCGCCCCGGATGCCCTGTATTTGGATACATCCGGCTTGACCATAGAGGCAGTTTATGAGAAAGTATACAGCGAAATTCTACATTTAAGGGAAGCACATGGAGAATAAGGAAGTGGTAATGGACGCCGCCGCCCCCTCCCGCGACGAATTCCAGACACAATTGCAGGAGCAGTACCTCAAGAGTTTTGAGGGGCTGGAGGAGGGCGATTTAATCGACGGCAAAGTCGTACAGATCGCTGGGGATTTTGTATTCGTCGACGTAGGGTATAAGTCGGAAGGTAAGATTCCTTTAATCGAGTTCGGTGACGCGCCGCCCAAGGTCGGCGACGATGTCAAAGTCATATTGGTCAAGAAAGAGACCCACTCGGGCGAAGTGATCGTATCCAAGAAGCGGGCTGAGGAAAAAGTATTCTGGAAAGCCGTCGCCAACGCTTTCAAGGAACACCAGCCCATAGAAGGGAAAATCGACAAGGAAGTGAAGGGCGGTTTCGAGGTCGATCTCGGCCATGGACTCAAGGGCTTCCTCCCTTCGTCCAAGGCGGACATCCAGCGGGTCGAGAACGGCGCCGAGTACGTCGGCCTTTCGAGCAGTTTTTACCTCGAGCGACTCTATTCCGAGAAAAAAATCAACATCATCCTCAACCGCCGCAGATGGCTCGAGGAAGATATCGACAAACGTCGGGAGGCTTTTTTCCAGAGCGTGCAGATCGGCGACACCGTCAAGGGCGTGGTCAAGAGCTTCACCAGCTTCGGGGCCTTCATCGATCTCGGCGGCTTCGACGGACTGCTGCACATAAACGACATGAGCTGGGGCCATGTCACCCGGCCCAAGGACTATGTGCGCAAGGGCGAGGAAATCGAGCTCAAGGTCATCAGACTCGAGCCCGAGGAAAAGCGGATCAACCTTTCCCTCAAGCACTTTACCCAGGATCCCTGGTTCACCTTCGAAGAGAAGTACCATGTCAACGACGTCGTCAAAGGCAAGGTCACCAAACTCACCGACTACGGCGCCTTTATCGAACTGGAAGAGGGAATCGAAGGCCTGGCCCACATCTCCGAATTCTCCTGGGTCAAAAAGGTCCACAAACCCGAGGATATGCTCAAAGCCGGCGACATCGTGGACTGCATGATACTGGGCTACGATATCCAGGCGGGCAAGGTTTCCTTGGGCCTCAAGCAGGTTCAGGCCAACCCCTGGGACAACATAAACGAAAGCTATCCCGTCGGCATGAGGCTCACCCGGAAAATCGTCAAGGTCACCAATGCCGGCGCCTTCATCGAACTGGAAGAAGGCATCGACGGCTTCCTCCACGCCGACGACCTCTCCTGGACCAGCAGGGTCAAAAACCCCGCATCGGTTCTGCACGAGGGCGAGGAGATAGAGGTTGTGGTCATCGAAAGCAGCCCCGAGGAGAGGAATATCCGCCTCGGCGTCAAGCAGCTTTCCGAGGACCCCTGGAGATCCTTCGCCAAGGCCTTCAGGGTGGGCTCCATAGTCGAAGGCACGGTATCCAACGTGACGGATTTCGGCGTTTTCGTGCGGGTCCAGGGTGACATCGACGGCCTGGTCAAGAAGCAGGATCTCAGCTCCGACAGGGACGAGTCCTGGGACGATGCCCTCAAGAAGTTCTCTGTCGGCATGGCGGTCAAGGCGGTGGTCATAGACCTGAGCCCCGAACGCCAGAAGCTCGGTCTTTCCATCCGCGACCTCGTGCAGCGCCAGCAGCGGGAGGAGATCTCCAAGTTTATGCAGAGCGAGGAAGAGGGCGACGGTGGTTACACCATCGGCGACCTGTTGAAAGAGCGCGATACGTCCAAGAAAAATTCCTGATCACCTTCTGCGCTAAGGTTTGACCGGGAAAAGACAAGGCCATGGTAGGGAATATCGATCAGGCGAAGTTCGAGTTGCTCGTTGAGGTTTGTGCGCTCATCAATTCGAACTACGCCGACGGAAAGGCCTTGGTCTCCCAGATAATAGAATCCTCGAGCAGGCTCGTCGGCGCTGAGGCGGCGAGCCTTTTATTGTACGACCCCGTGGCGGGAAAGCTGCGTTTCGAGATCGCCCTCGGCCCCAAAAAGGCCGAATTGACCGGGCGGCTCATCGATCCCGGCGAGGGAATCGTGGGATGGGTTGTGCGGGAGGGGCAGTCCCTCATCGTTAACAATCCCGAGAGCGATCCCCGGTTCTCCCCCGTCATTTCCAAGGAAGTCGATTTCCCGACCAAATCCATTCTCGCCGTGCCCATGAAGGTGAAGGGAAACCTGGTGGGGGTTATCGAAGCGATCAACAAGACGAAGGGAAGGTATTTCCTCCAGGAAGACCAGTACTGGCTGGAACTCTTCGCCCTTCAGGCCGCCATAGCCGTCGAAAACGCCCGGTATCTGGAAAAAACCTCCCTGGAACTTTCCTATCTGAGCGACAAGGCCCAGGCCAACTCGGGCTGGCACAACCTGATCTACGCTTCGTCAGCCATGGCCGAGAAGGTGGATCTGGTGGATAGAATAGCCCCCAGCGAAGCCTCGGTCTTGATCCTGGGCGAAAGCGGGGTAGGGAAGGAGCTCTTCGCCGAAAGGCTGCATAGGGCCTCAAAGCGCGCCGCCAAGCCCTTTGTCAGGGTCAATTGCGCCAACCTTCCGGAACCCCTGTTGGAAAGCGAACTCTTCGGCCACGTGCGCGGAGCCTTTACCGACGCCTATCAGGACAGGAAAGGACGCTTCGAGGTCGCGGACGGCGGCACGATCTTCCTGGACGAAATCGCCGAAATGCCCTTGCGGCTTCAGTCCAAGCTGCTGCGGGTCCTCCAGCAAAAAACCTTCGAGCGCCTAGGCTCCTCGGAAACCGTTACCGTGGACGTCCGGATCGTCACCGCCACGAACAGGGATCTCGAATCCATGGTTTCCGCCGGAGAGTTCCGCTCCGACCTCTATTACCGGCTCAATGTCCTTCCGCTCTATATCCCTCCCTTACGGGAAAGAAAAGAGGACATCCCGGTCCTGGCCGAGCATTTTCTCAAAAAGGCCGCCAGGGAGACGAACAAGGCTCTGCGGGGTTTCTCGGATTCGGCGATGGAGAATATGCTCTCCTACGCCTGGCCGGGCAATGTCAGGGAGCTGGAAAACGCGGTGGAGCGGGCGGCCGTCATGGCACGGCAGGAGCTGGTGGGCAGCGCCGATCTCATGATCGGCGGCAAAGGACAGGACATCGACGAATTCAGGGGCAAAAACCTAAGGGACGCGGTGAATGTGTTCAAGACCCATTTTATTCGCAAATCCCTGGAACTGCACGGATGGAACCAGACCGAGACGGCCAAGTCCTTGGATATCCAAAGGACCTATCTGTCCAGACTGATTAAAGAACTGAGCATAGCGCAACCTAAGGAGTAATTGTGGAAAGCAAGGCACGACTCATAAAGCCCGACAAGGTGGAGGAAAAAACCGCTGCTGAAAAGTTGTCGGATTTCATAGCGAAAAACAGGAAAGTATTTCTGATAATCGTGGCGGTTATCTGCCTCGCCCTCGCCGGAGTGGGGATCTACGCCCTCGTATCGAACGGCTATTCAAAGAACTCCTCCAGGGCCATGGAGGAAGTGAAAACCAAGATAGCCGCGTGGAACAGCGAAAGCGACGAGGCGAAAAAAGCCCAGCAGGAAGCTGAGCTTATTCCCGCCCTGGAGACGGTGGCGAAGAAGTGGCCTCGTTCCTTTGCCGCCCAGCAGGCGCTCTATAGCATCGCCAGCCTGTACGGAGTAAAGAAGGACTGGGCGCAGGCCGAAACTTACGCCCTTCAATCCGCCGATCGCAGGCCCGGAAGCTACGTGGCGCCGATGGCCCTGGAAATCGCCGCTACCGCCGCGGAAGAGCAGGGAAAAGCCGAAGAGGCTATCGGCTATTACCAGCGGATAGTCGAAAAGCACAAAGAGGACAACCCCAATCTCGCCCACGCATATTTTTCCCTGGGACGCCTCAAGGAAGGAGCCTCCGACTACCCGGCTGCCCTCGAGTATTACAATACGCTGTTGGCGAACTTTTCAGGCACGGACTGGGCTTTGTTGGCTAAAAACCGGGTTGTGTACCTGAAAGCCCAGGGATATGATAACTAAATAGACAGGGCTGCGGTCAGTTTGAAAGGCGGATTCGGAGGCGGCGGTCTTCGAATCCGCCTTTTTTAAGCCCGGCTGTCTTCTATTCCTCTTTGTCAAAAGGAGCGTGCGGGAGTGAGGGGGAAGGGTGTTAATTCGCTATACGGAAAAATAATGCTCGCACTCGGATTCGCTCTTTTATGGAGCGGCTGCGGGATCAGCACCACGGCATACCTGTATCCTCCGCTGGATTTTTCTGTAGATCAATCTTCTATCACTATAAGAAATAACGGCTTGAATTATGAATCATCGGAAGGTGTCAATCAGACATTCAAGGGAATAAATATCTACTACAGGATTTTTCAAGACAAATCCAATGCACAGGGTAAACAAAACGACTTACTAACTTTGAAAGAAGGTTACGAGGGCAACCCGGACGCTTTCATGAACTACGCTGAAACGCAGGGGTTTTGCTATATGCGCAAAGCAACGAGTTCGGCGCAGCCCACAGTAATCATTGCGGCCAATAACGAGAGCCTGCATACGATCAGCACAACTACGTGGGAATTGGACAATGACAGCAATTACATTCTCGTACGAAATATCAATCGTCCTGAAAACAACTTTTTGGAAAAGAACTTCGATGCCGACGATCAGGACTATACGGGGAATGATTCCACCGGGGGAGGAACCTTCCACATGGTACTCTTCGCTGTATCCTACGGGGAGGACTCGATAGGGGCTCCCGTCTACAGCGACCCGTTTATAGCCGACTCGATACTCGAATTCTAGGAAAAATCTTTATGCCCGCAACTTCGTATAATGTATATTCTGTCTACCATCGGGCCATGGCAAAGCAGGCAAACCCGTCGGGCGGGTAATCTGATCGCGATTCTCTAAAGGGCTTGCTCTAAAGGGACCCTAAAGGACGTCAAATAATAAGAGCCCACCGCTTTCTTTTTGCCGGTCGAACTCCGCGTAGCAACAATCCCGGACGATGCCGCATCGGCTCAATACCTTCTCTTCGCCCAGGGCTGCGGCAATAAGCTTGATCACGTTCCTTTCGGCGCCGTGGGAATCCGCGAGATAGAGAGAAACCGATTCGGCTTCCGTCTCGGTATAATCGATGAAAAGCCTTTTCAGGAATTCCGCGAACAGGGCCTTGTCCTTCGGGTCGAAAAAAGCAATTGAATACATCGATCCCTTGTAGAGAGAGCCGATGGAGTTTTTGCCTTCCGAGCGCTTTCTTCCCTGCCTCAGTTTGTTGAGCTCCAAGCCTGCGGGCAATCGACTATTAAAGAGCGTGAATAGTTCGGAGCACTCGGATTCGGACAAGTTTTTGAGCAACCACAGCGCCGCTATTTCATCCCGGGATTCTACGCCGAGGGCTAAGGGCTGGTTCAATTCCAGTTTAGGCAATGGATTAAAGCCTTCGGAATGCCTGACGGGCAGATCGAGCATTGTGACGGCCCGCATGAAAGCGTCGGATAACGAGTGCAACGGATACAGGGAAGCGGCTTTGATCTTTTTGAAAGAGAATATTAGCCGCCTGTCATCCATGGGATCGAATATCCTGGTGTCCCCCTTAAGTAAACTCCAGCTGCGCGATTGCAGATCGAGACTATCGCAGTCCCCGGAGGATGCATCGCCGCCGGGCCTTTCTTTGCACAACTCGGATTCATGTTGTATGAAATTTTGTACAATCTTGAAACGATCGTTGCAGGAACCGCAGGGATGGTCGCATTCATCGCCGCAGGCCGGGGTGAGCGTCGATGTTTTCGATTTAGACATTTCTTCTTTAAAAAAAGATTTAACCACATAGAGATTGATATCGTCCCAGGGAAGACCCGTTTCGGCCCCCCGCTCCGAGAGACAGTCGGCGACGAGATCCTTCCCCTTCCCCGTCTTAAAATCCTCGAAGAGCTGACGCCATAAAGCCCTATCCACCCGGTCGTCCCAGGCTTCGAACCTGGCTCCCCTTCGATGCGCTTCGATGAGGAGCTCGCCGACATCGTCGTCGCCCCGGCTGATCAGGCCTTCGAGCGTTGAGCTAAAGGGCGAATGGTAGGATATTGAAATGGATCGAAGAGGTTTGAGCCTGTCCTTGATCATATAGATAACCTGGAGCGCTTCCTCCTCCCCTATCTGCCCGACTCTTTCATAGGCGGTGTGCGGCTTGGGAACAAAGGTGCCGATGTTCACGTTCATGGCGATGGGCACTTCGGCCATAAGCCTGGAGAGGAAATCGACGATCGCCTCCCCTTCCCCGCTTCCCCGTTCGGGCAACGGCAGGCCTATCATGAAATAGAACTTGGCGGACTTGAATCCGTATCGTTTTGCTTCTTTTATTATAGCCACGACCTTGTCGAAGCCGACCACTTTGTTCACCGAACGTTGCCACGACTCGATGGGCGTTTCAATCGCGAAGGTGAGACCCGATTTTCGCAGTTGCGCGACTTCCGCCAGCAGAGGAAGCGTAAAGCTGTCCACCTTGAGACTGGGCAGCTGAAAGGACACCGAGCGAGAATTCCATTTGTCGTTGAGCTGGGTGAAAAGGCCTACGATGTCGGGATAATCGCCCGAGGAGAGGGACGCGAGGGTTATTTCCCTATGCCCGGCCTTCTCCACGAGCTCCCGTACTTCCTTTTTGATAATTTCCGGAGATTTTATCCTCTGCGGCCTGTAGTAATAGCCGGCATGGCAGAAGCGACAGCCGTTGGGGCAGCCGCGCATTATCTCCACGGACCCGTGATTTTGAACCGGCTGAAGCACAGGCACGGGAAAAGCGGTGCTGGCCATTGAGACAGGAAAGTCCGGGAAGACCGCTCGCAGGGTTTTGCGATACCCCTTTGACGGGCCGAGGCTCCGGGAGTGACGAGGCGAAATCCAAAAGCTTTGAAAACCCGCCAGATGCCCCAGCAAAGCCACCCTGCCGGCGCCGTTTTTTTTCATCGCCGCCAACTCTTTTAGAAGAGGATACAGGCCGGCTTCCGATTCCCCGATATACACGGCGTCCAAAAAAGCACCAAAGGGATGGGGGTTGGTCGAAGCCGGCCCTCCGGCTATGACAAGCGGATCCCCTTCGCCACGATCTTCCGCCCGCAGGGGAATCCCCCCCCGTTCGAGTATCGTGAGCATATTCGTGGCCAGCAATTCATAGCCGATCGAAAAGCCGAGCATATCGCATTGGTTGAGCGGAATACCGCTTTCGAGGGTGTAGAGTGGTATGGCCTTTTCCGCCAGAAGTTTTTCGAAGTCCCCCGCCGGGGCGAAAACCCTTTCGCAGACCACCTGGTCCGCGCAATGTCTGGAAATGTCGTTGTAGATAATGCGAATCGCGTTGTTCGACATGCCGATCTCGTAAAGATCGGGAAAGCAGAGCGCCAGCCTGAAGCGAGGATCGGATTCGGCTACCGGAGGATTCGAGCCCAGCTCTCCACCGAGGTAACGCGCTGGTTTCTGGATGGCCAGAAGTTCATGGCCGAGGTCTTTTAGAGGATCGATAAAGCGGGGAGTCTGTTTCACATTCTATACCTTCGGGAGGAAATGCCCAGGAGAAATCCGATCGCCATGAAGGCCGCCCAGAGCGAAGATCCTCCGTAGGATATGAAATAGAGCGGAATTCCGGTTATGGGCATGATGCCGATGGCCATTCCCACATTTATCATGAAATGAAAGGCGAACATTCCGAAAAATCCGCCGCAGACGAGCATCGAATATCTGTCCTTCGTGCTGGAGACCAATCCGAGCATGCGGTACAGCAGGAAGCAAAACAAGGCGACGAGGAGCAGGCCGCCGAGGAATCCCCACTCCTCGGCGATTATGGAGAATATGAAATCGGTGCTTTGCTGGGGTATAAAGCGGGCATGGCTCTGGGTTCCCTGGAGGAATCCCTTGCCCGCCAGTCCTCCCGAGCCGATGGCTGTCACAGATTGAATAATGTTCCATCCGGCGCCCTGGGGATCGACGTTGGGGTTCAAAAACACCATGAGGCGCATGATTTGATAATCTTTGAGCACCTTGTGGCCGGCAAGGGCGAGGACGATGGAGAGATCGAGAACGGAGAGGCCATAGCTAAGCCAAAAATAATACTGCTTTTTAAAAACCAGCCAGCCCCAGAGCGAAAGCGCCAAGGCGATGAGAAAAAGGCCGCTCAGCATAACGACATATCCCGGGCGTTGGAAAAAGAGGTCGAGAATGTTCCCCCCGGGGAAAAAGTACCTTCCGGCCAATGGGAGCATGAGAAAAATGAAGGTAAAGCCGATGGAAAGCAGGATGAAGAGGATGTACCGCCTGTCTATGCCGCCCACATACAGCATGACGATGAGTATCGGAAAAAACACCAGGGCGGAGCCGAAGTCGGGCTGAGACAGAATGAGCAACACCGGAATACCGGTGATGCCCAAGCTGGCGATGAGGCGCTTGAAACTGCTGGACTGGTCCGAAAGGTCCAGGTAGCGGGCGAGAAATAGTATGGTGATTATCTTCGCGAACTCCGCGGGCTGAATTCCGTATTCGCCCACTCCAATCCATGAGCGGGCGCCGTTCACCACCCTGCCGGCGAATCGCGTATATAAAAGCAGGAGGAGAATGGCCATATAGGCGAATACGGTGTAATCCTTAAGCCTGGATATATCCAGGGCCATCGCGGCTATCATGATCCCCAAGCCCGAAACCGCCCAGATGATCTGCTTGCTGTATTCGTTGGAGAAGCGTACTCCCTCGGAATCTATTCCGGCGGAATAGATCGAGGCGATTCCGAAGGCGGTGAGCAGGAGGGCCAGTATTAGGATGAAATAATCGAGGCCCGAAATGAATTTGGGTAACTGAAAATGCCTCATTCCGCCCTCCCCCGCAGATGCTGCCCTTCCAGGGAAAGCCCGAGCGTTTTTGCCGCAGCCTCCGCATCTTGTCCCGCGAAGATGGATTGAAAGATCAGATTGGATGCGTAAGGAGCCCACCATTCCCAGGGATTGCTCGCCTCGACCATGGTGACGACGACAACCTGTTCCTCCGGTTTGGCGTCATAGGGCCCGAAAGCGGCGAACCAGGAATGCCACCGGTCTTTGAGCCCGATTTCCGCCGTTCCGGTTTTACCCGCCACGAGCACGGCCTTGGTCGATACCGGGACGCGGGCGGAGCCGTAGGAGATGACGCTCCGTAAATCTTCCCTGAGCGTCTTAAAGGTCGATGCGCTAATGGAGGAATCGGTGAGTATTTCGGGCCGGGAAGACTGGATGAGGGCGCCCGTCTCGCCATCCCTGATTTCCTTCACCACATGGGGTCTGTAAACCACACCGTCGTTTACCACCATGGCCATCATGTTGGCCACCTGGATCGGCGTGGCGAGTAAGTAGCCCTGGCCGATGGAAATATTCATGGTATCCCCGGGATTCCATCGTTCCCGGTAGCTTTCCTCCTTCCACCGCGGCGTCGGTATAAAACCGGCGTTCTCCCCCGGTATATCTATCCCCGTAGGCTTGCCGTACCCGTAATCGCCGGCGTAGCTGATGATTTTCTCCACTCCCAGGTTGTCCCGTCCCACAGTCCAATAGTAAATGTCGCAGGAGTGGGCAAGGGCTTGCTGCAGATTCACCGGACCATGCCCTGGGCTGTGTACCCAGCAGTTCCAGGTTCGTCCTCCATACTCCATGAACCCCCGGCATGTGATCGTGGTATTGGGGGATATAGCCTTCTCCTCGAGAATCGCCGTACTCAACACGGTTTTGAAGGTCGATGCCGGAGGATAGGAAGACTGGATAGCCCTATTGAGAAGCGGTTTGTTCGGGTCGTTCAGGAGCTTTAAATATTCCTCGCCCGAGTTGGAGGAGCTGAAGATAGAGGGATCATACCAAGGATAGGAAACCATCGCCAGAATTTCGCCGGTGTTGGGTTTCAACACGATGACCGAGCCCATACGGTTGCCCAGGGCTTTTTCCGCTGTTTTCTGTATCGCCGCGTCGATGGTGAGAACAAGCTTTTTCCCCGGAATAGGAGCTTCCAAACGCTCCGCCTCGCCGGCGAGGCCCTTTCCTTTTACGTCCACGGTTTTCCGCAAAAATCCATCCTGCCCTTTCAGCGTGCCATCGTAAAACTTTTCTATTCCCGTTTTTCCTATCACGTCGTCGGAGGAGTAGCCCTTGTTATAGAGCAGCTTATACTCGTCCCTTCCGATCTCGCCGACGTAACCGAGCACATGGGAGAGCGAACCGATATCGAGATATCTCCGGATCGGCCTGGAGTTCCAATAGACGCCGGGAAAATCCTCCTTGTGTTCGGCGATCTTCGTGATGGCCAGGTAGGAGGCGGAGCTGCTGATGGCGATACGCTGGTAAAGATGATAATAGGAGGCGGGAATTTTCCTGCGTATCTCCGTCAGCTTGAGGTTCAGGATTTCCGCTAAGCGCTCGAAGACCTGCTCGCGTTTTGAGGCGGGAAGCTCCGCCGGAACTATTTCCACCGAAAAGGCTTCGTCGTTGGTCACGAAGGGAATGGTATTCGTCCTATCGTAAATTTCGCCCCTCGCGGCAGGTATCTTGACCGATTGAATGGCGTATCGATTCGCCTTTGCCTCGAACTCTGTCCCCCGGATGATTTGCAGGCTGAATAAGCGTATCCCATAGAGAAGACCCAAGAGTAGTACGAGCGCTTTGAGGACCACGATCCTCGTTTTGTCGTCCCCGGAAAATCCCATTACGGATATTTCCTCATTGGCGGATAAACTTCCACGGTCCCTGTTCGCTTCATTCGCTGGGTTTCCTCGTCACCAGTAGATACTTCATTTTCTTGAATAAGAAAAAAAGGGGCGCCGCCATCGCTCCGTTCAACGCCGCTTCCATCCAAAAGCGCAGGTCGGAAAAGGAATACGAGTCTACGAGCTCGGAGCCGAAAACCAGGGCGACAAGCAGGCTCGCCAATCCTTTGAGCAGAGTGCTGGAAAAGCCGAGGATGGCGGGAACCATCAAGGTATCCATGTCGACCACTCTTCTGACGAAGGAAATCGCGTAGGCGGGCAGGAGGTAGAGAAAAGAAGAATAGCCTAAGGGCGCCGAGGAGAGGAGATCACAGGCCAATCCGCTCAAAAAGGCCAGGATGACGCCTTCGAAGCCCTTGTTGTTATAAGCCACCCAGAGGATGAGCAAGAAAGCCAAATCGGGAATCACGCCCCAGAACAGGCCGTTTCTAAGCCAGGTGGATTGTATGAAAAGTAGTACCGAACTGATCACCGTGGAGGCCAAAACGCTGGTAATCATGGACTGCCCCCGGGCTTTTGCGTGGTACTCGACTTCGGGGCACCCGAACCTTGATCGCTGGTACTCTCAAGAACAAAGAGGTATTCGATTTTCGAAAAATCCAGGGCCGGTTCCAGAAGTATCAGGGAAGAGCTGCCATATTTGGGCGTTCGTATCTCCTTCACCCTGCCTATGGCGATATCCGGCGGATAGATCGAATCCAACCCGCTTGTCACAACCATATCGCCTGTCTGGATATCCTGGGCGTTCAGCATGGATACGTAATTCATCAATAACGGCTCTTCGGGGCTGCCCTGGCCGTTGACCAGCCCTTCGACCCTGGTGCGGGACAGCCGGGCGGCTACGTAAAGGCGTCCATCGTAGATCGGCAGCACGAGGCTCGAACCCCGCCGGGTTTCCACAATTTTTCCCGCCAGCCCCTCTATGCCGTTCTGAAAAGCGGCCACAGCCATATTCATTTCGATTCCCGCGCCGCTTCCCTTGTCAATCACCCAGCTGGAATACACATTGCCCGGGTCTTTGGCGATTATCCGGGCCGCGGCTTTGATGGACGATACGCTCTCGAAGAAGCCAAGCTGCTCTTTGAGGCGCTCGTTCTCCGCAAGGGTGTTCACGTAATCGCGCTCGAGGTTTTCGAAGCCGTCCAGTTTCGTTACCAGGGTTTCGTATTCCTCCCTCAAACGACGCAGCTCCCTAATGGAAAAGATCGTCCTCTGTAGAAAATTCGAAACGCCGAAGAAAAGTTTCTGGGCTCCCCCGCTTATACCGGCGAAAACCGCCCGCGGAAGGCTTTGCGCCGTCTTGGTGGAGATGGAAACGAGGACAAGGCTGAGCACGATGAGAAGCAGGGGGATTCCCTGGGTGGCGATAAATCCACTTCCCCGCTTTTTATGCGGCATCGATGCCTACCTGCTAAAGATTGAGGCTTTCGTAAACACTGTCCGAGGATTCCCTGCTGTTCATCATCGTTTCGAAATAGGTTCCCGAACCGATGGCTACGCATTCCAGGGGCTTTTCGGCGAGGATCACCGGAACGCCGGTTTCCTTGGCGATCAGCTTGGGAAGCCCTTTCAGCAATGCTCCTCCTCCGGACATCACTATTCCCCGTTCGACGATATCGGCCGCCAGTTCGGGAGGGGTTTCGCTCAGGGTTTTCTTCACCTCGTCGACGATCTGGGAAATGGAGGGCATGAGGGCTTCCCGAATCTCCACCGAGTCGACCTCGAAGCGGCGAGGCAGTCCGGTTATCGCGTCGTTGCCCTTGATCTCGACCTTTTCGATCGTCCGTTCGGGGCTGGCGTTTCCGATTTCGATTTTAAGTCTTTCGGCGGTCTGATCGCCGATTATCAAATTGTGAACATTCCTGATATGCCTCATTATGGCTTCGTCGAATTCGTCCCCGCCGATTCGTATGGCCCGGGTGACCACCATGCCTTTCAGCGAGATTACCGAAATTTCCGTCGTGCCTCCGCCTATGTCGCAGATCATGTGGCCGGCGGGCTCCACGATGGGAATGCCGGCGCCGATAGCCGCGGCCAGCGACTCCGCGATGACCTTCACTGTCCTCGCCCCGGCCTTGTAGGCCGAATCTATGACGGCGTTTTCCTCGACCTTGGTAATGCAGGAGGGCACGCCGATGACGATTCTGGGCTTGAAAAACCAATTCTTCGGCGCGACTTTCTGGATGAAATACTTGATCATTTTTTCGGTCAGGTCCGGATCGGCGATAACCCCATCCCGCAAGGGGCGTTTGGCGATAATGTCCCTGGGCGTCCGGGAAAGCATGCCCTTGGCCTCGGTGCCCACGGCGACCAGTCTATTGGTGCCCTTTTCCACGGCGACGACGGAAGGTTCGTTCAGCACAATACCTTTGCCCCGTATATAGATCAGGGTATTGCACGTTCCCAGATCGATGCCTATATCCTGAGAAAACCTGCTCATAAATCCGTTCTTCGCCATCATTCCTCCCTATAGACGTTCGGCTAGCTTCTTTCTCGCTTCGATATGGTTCGGGTCAATGGTTGTCGTTTTGCGCCACGAGGCGCGGGCGGCGATGGGGTCTTTCTGCGCCTCGGCGATGAGGCCCAGGCGATACCAGCCTTCGGCGGAACCAGGGTCGGTTTCCACGATGGATCGGTAAAGCCTGCCGGCTTCGGACAGATCGCCCTTCTCCATGGCGATTTCGCCGAGCAAAAAACGGGCCCGTTGGACCAAGAGCCCGTCCGAGGCCGAATCGATGCTCGAAGATAGATACTCGACGGTTTTTTCCACCTCGCCTAATTCTTTATAGCTTATCGCCGCCGAAAGCTTCAATATATCGCTGGGCTCTTTGGCCAGGGCTTTTTCGAAATGCCGCACCGCTTCGCTGTGATTGTCGATTCCCGCGTAAGCCAGCGCGAGAAATTGTTCGGAATCCTTAGTTTCGCAGCCGTCCTGGAGCGAGCGCTCAAGGTATTGCACCGCCAGATCCATCCAGGGGGCGCCTTTCTGAAAGTAAATCTTGCCCAAGACATATTCGACCTGCCCCTGCACAGGAAGTTTTCCTTGCTGAGCCAGGGCCTTCCGCAGGCTGAAGAGGGCTTCCTCGAGCAGGGCTTGACGTTCGTCCCCCTCGGAACTGTCCGCCGCAACGTAATAGGAAGCGATGCCGTGCATGCTGAGGTAGAAGGAATCAAAGGGCAGCTGTGCAAGGGCCGCTTTGCTCAGCTCCAGGGTCGAAGTCCTGTCGCCGGAATTCCAGGCTTCCAGCACTTTTTGCCGGGAGGCTTTGGATTGGATCCCGAAAGAGCGTTCCGGTTGCGATTTGATCAGTATAAAATATCCACCGGCGCCGAGGCCCAGAACAACAAGGAAGACTGCCGCGAGCAGGCCAATGCTGAACCGTTTTCCATGCCTTTTCGAAAGACCTTTAGCCCGGCCCCTAGCCCCGCTTTTCATACACGACAATCCCCGATAGAGCTTGATTTTACCTGAACAATACACAGGTCGAACATAAGTATACGGCGCGGGCCCTCCTCAGGATAGAGCCTGCGGCCGCAATTGAAATAAAAAAAGGAGCGGGTCTGTAAGCCGGGTTCTGTGCGCGGGATTCCCCGCGCCGCTGCCATCCCTCTGCATCCGTCGTTGCCGCCGGACGTCAAGCGGTCTACCCGCGGTTTTCGCCGCCCTAAGGCGGTTGTGGACGGGCCGTCCACCGCTGTTCGACCTTGCTCACGATGAGGTTTGCCCTGCCATATCCGTCGCCGGATATGCGGTGAGCCCTTACCTCGCCTTTTCACCCTTACTGCCCATCTCGAAACGAGACGGGGTAGCGGTATGTTTTCTGTGGCACTTTCTGTCCGGATTCGGCCTTGGCGCCATAGGCTCCGGTCCGAATCCGTCCCGGACGTTATCCGGCATCGCGCCCTGTTGAGCCCGGACTTTCCTCGGCGAAGAATCTCTCCTCCGCCGCGGCAGCGCGACCCGCTCCTACTATTATACAACACCCTGAAGGAAGGAAAGTAAAGCGTTCAGTCTTCGGAATCTTCGGTATATTCTTCGCGCACCGCCGCCTTGCGTGCGGAGGGCTTGCGCGTGGGGGGGAAATCCTTTTCCTGATCCTCCTGCTCGCGCTGTTCTTCCTCATCGTCGTCGCCTTCGTCTTCGCCTTCCTCGGCATAGTCGGCCAGGTCGGCCAGAGAGCCGGACTCTATGTCGCCTATGAACTCGGGGGCTTCCTCGGTTTCCTCGAAGAAGAGAATACGTGAGCAATAGGGGCAGAAGTGAACCTTCGTGGCTTCCTCGTCCCTGACTTCATTCACGAAGTTGGCAGGAAGGATCATGTGACACCCTGTGCATACCACGCCGTGGATGGGGACGACGCCGACGCCTTTTTTGTTCCTGATGATCCGCTCCAGCTTGAAAAGTATATCGCCACCGATACCCTCGGAGATGGCTTGCTCTTCGGCCTTGAGTCTTTCGACCTCCGCCGCCTTGGTTTCCCGCTGGCTTTCGATAACCTGGCCCTTTTCGGCTATTTCCTGTTCAAGCATCGAAATGCCGCCCCGGGTTTTCTGCAGCTCCTCTTCTATCTCGGCGAAGGAGCGCTCCTGCTGCTGGATATCCTTGCGGAGGTTCTGTTCCTTTTCGGTGGCGTCCCGGATTTCCTTGTTGATCGCCTCGTATTCCCGCTGGGTCGTTATGCCGTCCATCTGCTGTTCGGCCTTTTCCCTGGCCAGTTCGGCATCCTGTAGGGCTTGCCTCAGCTCCCGGATTTTCTCCTCCGAGAGGCGGAAGGCTTCTTCTTTTTCGGAAAAGTTTTTCTTTAACCTTGAGAGCATCTCATTCTGAGCCTCGATCGTCTTCGGAAGAAGGGCGATTTCCTCTTCGAGGGCGACCCGGGCGCCGAGAATTTCCTGATATGATTTCAGCTTTTCCAACATTTCCATGGTTGTCATTCACATACCCCTATCAGTGATCCATATAGTCGCGCAGCTTTTGGCTCCGCTTGAAGTGTCGCAGTTTCTTGAGGGCCTTCGCCTCGATTTGGCGAATGCGCTCCCGGGTGACATTAAAATAAAGCCCGACCTCCTCGAGGGTGAGGGAGTAGCCGTCGTCCAGGCCGAACCGCATGCGCAACACCTCCTGCTCCCTGGGCGGCAGGGTGGAGAGCACCATCTTGATCTGCTCCTGGAGGAGCTTATAGTCGGTCTGGATGGAGGGATTTTCTATTTCCTTGTCCTCGATAAAATCGCCTAAAAGCGAATCCTCGTCCTCGCCGATGGGGGTTTCGAGCGAAATCGGCTCCCTGGCGACGTTCTTTACGCTTTTTACCCTGGATACCGGCCAGCCGAGCTGTTGGGCAATCTCGTCGTCGCTGGGCTCCCTGCCTAGTTTTTGCATGAGCTGGCGGGATTCCCGGACCACCTTGTTGATTTGCTCGATCATGTGGACAGGTACCCGAATCGTCCTGGCCTGATCGGATATCGATCTGGTGATAGCTTGGCGAATCCACCAGGTGGCGTACGTGGAAAACTTGTAGCCCTTGCGGTATTCGAACTTTTCCACCGCCTTGATGAGGCCGATGTTGCCTTCCTGCACCAGGTCGAAGAAGTGCAGCCCCCGGTTCGTGTATTTTTTCGCGATCGATACGACCAGCCTGAGATTGGCCTTTATAAGCCTGTCCTTGGCGCTTTTCATCATTTTGCGGCCCCGGTTTATGTCCCTGGCCATGACGATGATCTGATCGCAATCGGCTTCGAAAGCCGCCTCGAGTTCCTTCAACTTTTTGTCCGTCACCTGGAGCTGCCGGATTTTTTCCTTTATTTCCTCGGAAGGCAGACCCAATTGCGCTTCGATGGAGTCCCGTTTTTCTTTTATCGTAAGGTTACGGCCCAGCATGCGGATATCCTTCATGGAATTGATCTGAAGTATCCGCTGGATCCTGTCCTGCTCGCGCCTGAATTTGTTGATCTTCTTGGCCGCGGTTATGAACTTTTCCGAAAAACTGCTTATTTCCTCGGGATGAATCTCCACGACGCTGATCTGTTCGAGGAGGGTCTTGCGCTTTCCCACCAAGTCGATGTCGGAGAAAATGTCCCCGCCCTTGGCGATGATACGCTTCTTGATCTCCACATATTCCCTGAGGCTGGAAAGACTGTCCCTGATGACGTCCCGGTAAAACTGGTTCAATCGCCGACGCTCGGCGATTTTTTCTGTATTTTCCTTGCGCTGTCCGCTGGAGTCCTTGGATTCCTTGCGCAGGGCCTTGCTCGTAAGCTGGTAGAATTCGGGGATGAGCATGCCGGAGGTACGGAGAATCGCCTTGATTATCTCCTCCCCTTCTTCCATCATCTTCGAGAGTTCCACCTCCTGCTCGGCGGTGAGCAGATGCTCCTTGCCGATCTCGTAGAGGTAAAGGCGGATAGGATCGTCGCTGCCCGATTCCTTGGAGTTGTTGACCAGCCTCTTGCTCTCCAGTTCCTTCTTGAGGGTTTGCTCATCCTCTATCTGGATGTCCTCTTCCTCGAGCTGGATATTGTTGTTTTCCAGCAGGGCGAGGATGGAATCGATCTTTTCCGAATTAAGCACCGATTCGGGAAGGAAGTCCGAGAGTTCATCGAAACTGATGGACTTTTTTGCCTTGCCGTATTCGAGAAGCTTGGCTATGGCGGGGTCGAGTTCATTGTCGCTCATCGACTTCACCCTTTAATTGTGCTATTTCTTCATCGATTTTCATTTTCTTCTGCAACAAGACGTGGATTGAAGACTGTCCTTCGGCATGCCCCTTCCCCTGCTCCCCTCCCCCCCCGGAGAATCCCTGGCCTTCCGAGCCCTGGGCGGAGCGCTGGGCGATCTCGGTGACAATCTTCATGGTTTCTTTTTCCAGGCTGCGAATTCGAATTGTCCTTATGCCGTCGTTCACAATGCGCTCCGGTTCTTGATCCATTTCGCCGGAAGCTGCGACCGCGAGAACGTAACGTCGAGCCGCATCGTCGTTTGTCAATGTAAGAATGGAGCCTATCTCCTTTGCGTCATGCGCGGATGCTTCCTCCAGGGCGAGGTAAAGATCCCTCGCCCTGGGATCTTCCAGATCTTCGAGCTGAATATGCTGCCGGACCCTTACAAAGGATTCAGGACAAAGAACTACGGCGGCCATGAAAAAAAGATCGGCGGTTCTCGCCTCCAGGCCTCGCCGTAAGGGATTCGGGCTGCTTACTCCTTCGCCGGTCTGCACGTGGGGACGGCCTTGAATCCGTTTAGCCTTAAGATAGTCCGCCAGCAATCCCCCCGGGCTGATCCCCATCCGAATTCCGATCAGATCGGAAAGGGCGTTTCGCCGTACGTCGGAATCAAGGGCATCGAGATAGGGAAAGAAAAATTGCGAAGCCTGGTACTTTCCCTTTACCGAAGCGATGTCGAATAGGCTTTCGGCGCGACGGATCAAAAAATCCCCGCTACTTATACTGTATTCCGTAAGCTTTTTCAATGCTTCGGGGCCGGATTTCTCCAGAATTTCAGAAGCGTCTTTTCCTTCTGTCATAGAGAGAACCCTGGTTTCGAGGCCGGCGGAGACGGAGATGGAGCAGGCCCGCTCGGTAGCTCTCTGGCCGGCCTCGTCCGAATCGAAGCAGAGAATCACCGACGAGACCCTTCTACGCAGAAGGCGGGCTTGCTGGGAAGTGAAAGCCGTTCCCAGGGGGGCCACCGCGTATGCAATGCCCGCGGCATGGAAGGAAAGGGCGTCCATATAGCCTTCGCAGACCAGGGCTCGATCCTGACTTTTCATGGAGGGAAGCGCCCTATCCAGCGCGAATAGGTTCTCCTGCTTGCGAAAAATCAGGGTGTCGGGGCTGTTTATGTATTTAGGGCCGTCTCCGTCTATCAGGCGGCCGCCGAAGGCGATCACCCTGCCCCTTTGGTCCGCTATGGGAAACATGATCCTGTCGGCGAAGAGAGGGTATTCGGGATTTCTGCCGGAGAAGAGTCCGGAACGGGCGAGGAAGTCCCTGGAAAAGCCCTTGCTCTGCAAAAACCGGTAAAGCCAGTTCTTATCCGCCGGGGCGTAGCCTATTCCGAAGGCGGCCACGAGCTCGTCGCCCAGCGCCCGGCGTTTAAGTATTTCCCTCGCCCGGAGGGCGTCCCTGCGGTTGAGCAGCACCCAGTGAAAGGCCTTGGCCAACTTATCGTACAAGGAGTAAAGCTGGATCCTTTCGCTTTCGGAGCTATCGGAGCGCGGTTCGTCCTTGGGAAGGGGGACATGGGCTTTTTCGGCCAGCTCCTCCACCGCTTCGATAAACGTGAGTTTGTCGGTTTCCATTAAAAAATCGATGAGGGAACCACCCTTCTGGCAACCGAAGCAATAAAAAAGGCCTCGTTCCGCATCGACGGAAAAAGAAGGGGTTTTTTCGGCGTGAAAAGGACACAGGCCCCACCACTTGCCGCCCTTTTTGTTCAGCCTGAGTTTTTCCTGATACACGGCGATGTAATTAGTCTTGTCCAGGACTTCCTGGATGAGGGATTCGGGTATTCGTGCCATCGCCCTGTTTAAAATCCTTTTACGGGGATCGCGTCCCCCGTATGCTCCTCGAAGCTCTTTGAAAACCGGTGACTACCAGTTTCGGCATCTTGCAGCCTGAAATAAAGATACTCACTTTTAGGGGTATAGAGTACCGCCTTCAGCGCCTCCTGTCCCGGATTGGATATGGGACCGGGGGGCAATCCCCGGTGGAGGTAGCTGTTGTAGGGGTCGGGAATTTTCAAATCCGAATAATAGAGTACCGAGGGGTGTTCCTTTCCCAGTTTTTCGGTGATGACATACACGACGGTGGCACAGGACTGCAGGGGCATGCCAAGGGCAAGCCTGTTTTTAAATACCGATGCGATAAGACCCGCTTCCGAGGCCAGTCTATATTCCCGTTCGACGATGGAAGCGAGGATCACCTGATCCAAAAGCACCCGGGCTTCGGGTTTCGCATGACCGCTCAATTCCTGGTATTTTGAGAAAAATCGAGCGACCATCCGCTCCGCCACCTTTCTGGCTTCGCTGTCCTCGGGGAACACATAGGTGTCGGGGTAGAGAAATCCTTCAAAATTCGAGCCCGGTAGGCCGAGGGCTTGGGCGAGGTCCTTGTCGCCGGCGGCATCCAGGAAGGCCGGGCTTTCGCAGACCCCCGCGTCCTCCAATAGTGCGGCGATTGTTCTGAGGGTGGAGCCTTCGGGAATGGTCACCCGGCGCTGGGAGACCCTGCCCTCGGTGAGTATCGACAGCAGTGAGGACAGGGAGCTGCCGCCGGGGATTCTATAGGTGCCGGCTTTGATATCGTCTTCCAGCCCCCTTAACTTCAATAGGGCGAGGAAGAACGCCTTGTTTCTGACAAGGCCCGCACGGGCCAGCGCCGCGGCGACGGCGTTGGCGGAGCTTCCCTTTTCCACCACGAAGCGGACTTCCTGGGTATTCGCGGGCTTTTCCCTTTCGCAGGAGATCCCCAGGATAGCCGTGGCGAGGAGAATGAGGGTAAGCAGCCTAAGACTCGACTTTTTCAAAATGTGAAATCTCCTGGCTCATAGAGGATAGTATAGCTTACGATGCTTGCGCCGCTCTGTCAGGTAGGCGTCGATCAATGTCGTCGGCACCGGCGAACCTCTTCCGATTCCGGGGCAGGCCCGCGCTTCCTCTTCCCAGCGTTCTCGGGTGGACACTATTTCCTTCCAAAACGGATAGGTTCTGCATTGCAGCGGCCTGGCCGGATAAACCGAGCACTTTCCCTGGCTGAGGAATATGCAATCGTAGGTATTTTTACCGGCTTTCTTTTCCCGAAGGCTCAGGGCCCTTCCTTCCCCTGTTTCGACCCAGCGGCAATAGGCTTCGATAAAGGCATCCTGGCTCATTTTAAGATGCTCGAGCAGCCTGTCCAGGTCCGCCCGATCGAGCCACACGAAACCAGGGGCGCCGCTGCAACAGAAAGAGCAGGCCGCGCATTCGAAACAATGATCGGAAAGGGAATCCTGGGGTAGCATCCTTCCTCCATATGCGAGGGGCTGGAACAAAAAAAACCTCCTCGATGAAGAGGAGGTTTTGGGGAGAGAAGGATTTGAACCTTCGAAGGCGTAAGCCAACAGATTTACAGTCTGCCCCCTTTGGCCGCTCGGGAATCTCCCCAAATAGGGCGCCATCAACCCTCGAGCCATCTCCCGGAATCGAACCGGGGACCCCGAGATTACAAGTCACGTGCTCTGCCTACTGAGCTAAGATGGCACTGCGATAAGGCCGACTATACAGAAAAGCCCGATCCAGAGTCAAGAGCACCTGGGGTAGATTCATTTCCCCCGGGAAGAAAAGCGTTTGCCGTTCCAGGATTCGGGCTGTACGGCCGCTGGATGGATATCGATAAGACTTAGGGCGATCTCGCCGTCCAGAACAGCCTGATGGTCGGAAATCGGATTGGGAAGACGTTCGCTCTTGCCCTCCCCTAGGAAACAGTATCGGTAACCGTCGAGTCCGTCAAAACAACTTAATGCGTCGTGGTATCTGTTAATCCCCGGAACGGTCCAGCGGGCGGGACGTTGGGTTTCGTCCGCCGATGGGCAATTGATGTTGATGAAGCTCCCCTCCCGCCAAAGCTTCATCAGCGCTTCGAGATTGCCCGCGACGAAGGAGGCGCAGCAACGGTAGTCCAGGGGCGGCGTATACTGGGCGCAGGATACGGCTATCGCCGGAACGCCCGCCAGGGCCGCTTGCCGCGCCGCGCCGCAGGTGCCGGAGTAGACAATATCCGTACCCATGTTCGGGCCCCTGTTGATGCCCGAGACGACCAGGTCGGGCATCCAGGGCAGCACGCCGAGGCCCGCCACGATTACACAGTCCGCCGGAGTTCCCGAGCAGCTGTAATACCCTTCGTTCAGCTTTCGGACCTTTGTGGGGCGGCGAAGAGTCATGGCGTGGGAGACCCCCGAGCGTTCCGCTTCGGGCGCCAATACTACGATCTCCCTTCCCTTGCCGCCGTAAGACTCATCGGAAAGAAATTGAACAAGGACGGCCAGGCCTTCGGCGTCGATGCCGTCGTCGTTGGTGACAAGAATGCGCATTAAAAACTCCGATTCAATAAGATGTGATTTTCATTCCGCCTGTGAGGGTCGTCTCGTAAACGTGAGCCTTGAAGCCGAATATTCTCTCGTATTCTTCCAACCTTTTTTTGTATTCCTCCAGGGCATCGAAGCGCAGCACCGAGAAAATGCATCCACCGAATCCCGGCCCGGTCATGCGAGAACAGAGTATTCCGTCGATTTCCAACGAACGCTTTACCAGCCAATCCACCTCGGGGCAGGAAATTTCGTAATGATTGCGCAGGGACGCATGGGATTTATTGAGAATTCTTCCGAATGAGGCCGCGTCCTGCCGGGAAAGGGCCTCTTCGGCTTCGAAGACCCTGCCGGTTTCCTCGATAATATGGATACAGCGTCGGCGGACGCTTTCGGGCAACACTCCCATCAGGTCATCCAGTTCGGACATCCGGATGTCCCTCAGGGTCCGGTCTCCCCGGGGCGCCAGGACCTTGAGGCATTTCTTGCAGTCTTCCCCCCGCTGCCTGAGTTCCTGTTCGGCGGATATGCGGGGAACCCGGGAATCGGTGAGCACGAGGCTCCAACGCTCGTCCAGAAACTGGACAGCCCTTCGCCGGGGCACGCGAAGATCGATGATGGAGAGCGCCCGCGAACCGGGAGAAATGCAGGCCAGGTAATCATAGAGAGGAGCGGGCCTGTCCATGAACGAGGACTGGGCGTTGCAGGCGAGTATGGCCAAATCCTCGTTTTTTATGGGCAGATCGTAAATCGTCCGCAGGGCCAAAGCGGTGGCCATGTTGATCGCCGCTGAAATGCCGAGGCCAAGACCCGGAGGAATGTCGCCCATGATGGTGACGTTTACCCCGCGAACCTGCACGTCGTAGTTTCTGGAAAAATAATCGAAAATGGACTTCACGTTATTGGACCAGCGATCTTCCCGCTTGTACTTCAATGTGCCGGTGGACGCCCGTTTGCGCTCGCCTAGGTCGGCGGCGAAAAAACGCATGGAGGCGTCCTTTCGCTGCGATATGGCAACTTTCATCTCGAAGGATGAGGCGGCCGCCAATACGATACCCTCGCTGTCGGCCGTATGCTCGCCCAGCAGTTTTATCACCGCAGGAGCTGAGGCTATACAAAGGGGCGGAGTTTCGTATTCGGTCTGATGGACCGCGGCGATGTCTCTCATCAATCCTTCTTTCGGGCGAAGCTCTGTTCCCCCCTGCGGTCTGGTTAGGAAAAACGTACGATTGATATATTTTATCTTATTTTTTAGTTTGGTTCAACAAAAAAAAGTTTCCCGCCCGGATCATTTTTTCTAAGCGGAAAAGCTGGCTCTCCGCATCCTTGAGTTCATTTTCATACCGGCGGCGTTCCCTTATTTTCGCCTCGACGCCTTTGACCTTCCAAGAGCCTTCCTTGCCCAGGTACTCGGTAACAACCTTTCCCTCCACTCGTTTAACCAGGTAGACGTAGCTTGCGTTTCCCCTTTTCTTCGCGGACAAGGAGCCCTTGGGCCTTTGCTGGCATTCTTGCCGGAGCAGGGAAACCCTCCGCACCAGCTGCTGATGCTCGTTCCTGAGCATTGTGTCGACGACCTTACTGAGTGGCATATTGTGTAGTATACACTATGGAATTGGTGCATTAAATACATTTTTATAGGAAATACCGAAAAAGAAGCTTAAACGACTTTGAGCGATGCGCGATTCGAACGCGCGACCTTCGGCTCCGGAGGCC
>LVBN01000036.1 GCA_001603165.1 Spirochaetales bacterium Spiro_12 | reverse complement strand
GCGGTGGTCGAGGGAGCCATGGTTCCCCTGCTCGCCCTCGGCATTCCCGGTTCCCCTCCGGCGGCTATTATCTATGGAGCGCTCCTGCTCCAAGGTCTTTCTCCCGGACCGCAGCTTTTCACCCGGAACGCATCCTTGGTTTACGCCTTTATGCTTTCCTTTTTCGTGGCGAATATTCTCATGACCATAGTGGGATTCTTCGCCGGCAAGGGGATGTACAAGGCTGTGATAAAAGTGCCTATCCGTATCCTCATCCCCACCATACTTTTCCTGACGGTCCTCGGTTCTTACGCTATCCGCAACAATCCCATGGACGTGATTATCATGTTCGTATCGGGCATTGTCGGCTATATTCTGAAAGACCTGGGATTCAATACCGGCGCCTTTGTTTTGGGGCTCATACTCGGACCTATCGCCGAACGGGGCTTCGTGCAGGGTCTGTTGATGGGGAACAACGTCTCCATGACAACTCCCTGGATAATCCTTTTCACACGACCGCTTTCCATCGCCCTTATAGTGCTCTCGGCGTTCTCCGCCGCCTGGCCTTTTATCCGCGCGGCCTTCCGCAAGAAAAAGGGGGGAGCCACAATCGTTGCCGCCGCGCTGGGGAAAACCGAGGCGCCGGGAGCGAAAAAGCTTAATACCGACTATGTCGGCGGAGCCATAATACTGGCTATTACGGCGATTTTCTTCTTCCAGATAAAGGAATGGAGCAGATATGCGACCATGGCGCCCAAGAGTGTTCTTTTCATCCTGGCGCTTTTCGGCCTGGCGCTTCTGATTAAAGGCAGGCTCAAGCCCGAGATGATCACCACCACATTCACCAAACTGTCAAAATCCTTGGCCCTCGTGCTTGTGGTGGGCCTGCTTTGGGTTTTCCTTTTGGACAAGATCGGTTTCTTGGTTACCAGTTTTATTGCCTTCTTTACAATAATGTTCGCGTTCCATCCCAAGAAGGGGGCCGCGAGAATCATCGGCGCCGCCGCGGTAGCGGTGGGCGTCATCGCCGCTCTTTACCTGGTGTTCGTCAAATTCCTTCTGGTTTCCCTGCCTACGGGCATTTTGATTTAAGGAGAAGGCTCGATGCATTTCGATCTAAAATTCGGCAAAGGCACGCTCCCCCTCGATCTTGAGGACAAACGTATCCTCAAAGTCGTCATGCCCGGGGAGAAAGAACCTCTGATGGATGCCCTGGGCTCCGTAAAGAAGGTACTCTCGGCTCCGGAAGGGACTCCCCCTCTTTTGGAGATGCTCAAGGCTGTCAAACCACAAAAGCTGGTCATAATTGTAAACGATATCACCCGTCCCACGCCCTATCCCGTGTTGATGCCCCCCCTGGTGGAAACCATCGAAAAGGCGGGGATTCCCGACTCCAACGTGACGCTGCTCACCGCGACGGGCATCCACGATCCCCATACCCGGGAGCAGGATATCCAGGTCTACGGCCAGGAGCTGTGTCGAAGATTCAAGGTGCTCTCCCACGACGCAAAGGACAAGGACAATCTGGTTTTCAAAGGAATCCTGCCCTCGGGCTACGAATTCTGGCTCAACAAAATCGTGGACGAAGCGGACTTCATCATCACCCTCGGAGTGGTAATGCCGCATTACTTCGCCGGTTTTTCGGGAGGAAGGAAATCCATACTACCCGGTGTGTCGGGCAGGGAGACTGTCGAGAAGAATCATGCCCGGATGGTGGAGATAATGGACAACCTGCCGCCGATAAAGGAAAATCCGATCAGCCTCGAAATGATCCACGCGGCCAGGGTCGCCGGGGTTGATTTTATACTCAACGCCGTCGTGGACGACGCCGGGCACTTGGTAGAGGTCGTGGCCGGGGACGTCGAAAAGGCCTGGTATCGGGCGGTAAGCGTGAGCGAATCCATGTATCTTACGCCCATACCTCGAAAGGTCGAAATTGCCCTGGCCGCATCTTCGGGGTATCCAAGGGACATAAATCTGTATCAGGCCCAAAAGGCCTTGGACCATGCCGACAAAGCGACGGTGGAGGGCGGGACTGTCATCGTCGTGGCGGAATGCAAGGAAGGTTACGGCGAAAAAATCTTCGAGTCCTACATGAAGGCGGGGTATACCGCCCGGGGCATCATGGACGAAGTCAAGGCGAATTTTGTCATCGGTGGGCATAAGGCTTACGGCTTTGCCAAGGTAGCCGCCGATAAGAAGGTTATTTTTGTAACCAGCCTCTCCGATGAGGTGGTGGCCAGTCTTTTCGCCCGTAAGGCGGCGACCGTTGAAGAGGCGGTGCGCATGGCCCTGGAAGACCAGGGCCCCGACGCGGAGTTTATCGTCTTTCCCGAAGGGAGCGTGACGGTACCCTATGTAGCATCCCAGGTGCGGGCCAGGGGAATCGATGCCCGGAAATAGAAAACCAGCTTGTAAGCGCAGGAGGCTCGGGCGGCGAAATTTTCGCCGCTCGAGCCTCCTGATATCGGAAGATCTTTGCAGCATCCGCGCCGTCTCGGCCGGCAGCGCCAAGCCGTACGATGATAGCTGCTATCAATGCACTCGGGCGAGGTTCAAGGCACCTGGGCTATGATGTCCTTGAGCCAGGGCTTCTTGGCCAAGTCCTTTTCAAGGCCGGCGGCCCTGGTCTTGTTCACATAGTCCCGGTTCTCGAAATAGTAGTGGTAGTTGGTATGGACATCGTAGCTGCCCTTCATAAGCGCGAAGGCGTCTTCGGTCATCACCAGCTCCTCGTCGGTGGGGACGACGAAGACCTTGACCTTTGAACCGGCGCCGGTGATATCCAGTTCGGCATTACGGCACTTGGCCAGGGCGTTTTTCTTTTCGTCAACGACAATGCCCATTTCGGCCAGACCTTCGGTCGCCAGTTGCCTGATATGGGGGGCCATTTCGCCCACGCCGGCGGTGAAGACCAGGGCGTCCACACGGCCCAGGGCCGCGTAATAGGCGCCTATGTACTTCTTGATCCTGTAGCTTTCCATGTGCTGGGCCAGCTGGGCCACCAGGTCGCCTTTCTCGGCCGCCAACTCGATATCCCTGCGGTCGGCCCACTTGCCGGTGATTCCCAGAACGCCCGATTCCTTGTTGAGTTTCTTTTCAACCTCGGCGGCGCTCATACCGGTGCGGCGCATCATGTGGAAAATGATGCCGGGATCGATATCGCCCGAGCGCGTGCCCATGACCAGGCCCTCAAGGGGGGTGAGCCCCATGGAGGTGTCGAAGGAGCAGCCGTTCTTGACAGCGTTGATGGAAGCGCCGTTGCCTATGTGGGCGATGATGAGGTTGGTATCGAAGGGATCCTTGCCTAAAAGCACCGCCGCGCGCTTGGCGTTGTAGAGAAAGCTGGTTCCATGGAAACCATAGCGACGTACCATGTGCTTTTCGTACCAGTCCTGGGGAAGGGCGTACATGTAGGAGGAAGCGGGCATGGTCTGATGCCAGGCCGTGTCCATCACCGCGCAGTGGGGTACGTTGGGGAGTACGGAACGGGCGGCTTCCACGCCCATGAGGTTGGCGGGATTGTGCAGGGGGGCCAGGTCGGTGAGTTCCTTGAAGGTGTCCAGGAACTCCTCGTTGATGACCGAGGAGCGGGCGAAGCGGGAACCGCCGTGCACCATTCTGTGTCCCACCGCCTTGATCATCCCCATATCGGAGATAACACCATAGTCAGCATCGACAAGGGTGTTGAGGATAAGCTCTATGGCCACGGTATGATTGGGGCACTCGTGCTCAACCACGTAGTCGGGCTTGCCCGACGCTTTGTGGGTGATGGAGGAGCCGCCGATGGTGACGCGCTCCACAATGCCGGTGGCCAGGATATCTTTTCTGTCCCAATCGTAGACCTGGTACTTTACGGAAGAAGAACCGCAATTCAGGGTAAGAATGACCATATTCTCTCCTAGGGGGTTTTTTTCATAGTACCACTCGGGACAAATCGCGGCAAGATGAGCGCTAAAGGCCGTTATGGCGATCCCGGATTTGACGCCCTCGACCTCTTCGCCCCCTCAGGCGGGATCGATCACAAAAGTTGCACTGGATCTATGTCGATTTCAAGATAGACCGAAGAGGGAAATTTTACGCCTTCGATGATTGTACGGACAGCCTTATGGAGTTCGCTCAGGCTGAACGCGCGCAACAGCAATTGCCAGCGGTGGGAGCCTGCGATCATGCCCAGGGGACATTCGGAAGGGCCTAGGAGTTCCACTGTCGACCCGCGGAAACTTAAGCCTTTCCTGGCAAGTTGCCGAATGGAACCTATGCACGCTTCCCTGTCCTTTGAGCGCAGGACGAGGCGGGCGATGCGGGCGAAGGGCGGAAAGCCCTGGGCTTGCCTGAGCATAAGTTCCCGGTCGTAGAAGGCTTCCATGTCCATTCCGCTGGCCAGGCGTATAACCGGATTGTCCGGCCTGAAGGTTTGGATATAGACCCTGCCGTCGGGATCGTAGCGACCCGCCCTGCCCGCCACCTGGACTATGAGGGAAAAAACCCGCTCGGCGGCCCGGAAATCGGGGAGGTTGAGCCCCGCGTCCGCCAGGACGAGGCCGACGGTCTTCACTCCCGGGAAATTGAGCCCCTTGGCAACCATTTGGGTGCCCAGAAGCAGGTCGATCTTTCCCTTCCTGAATTCTTCGAGAATGGATTCGAGGCTTCCCTTCTTGGTTACCGAATCGGCGTCCAGCCTTCGTATTGACCAGCCGGGAAAGAGGTTTTCCACTTCTTCGGCGACCCGCTCGGTGCCGAAGCCCTTCCAGCCCACATCCAGGGAGCCGCAGTGGGGGCAGGCCGGAGGAGGGGCGGCCCTGTAGCCGCAGTAATGGCAGACCAGCTGGTTCTGTTCCTTATGATAGGTGAGAGAGACCGAACAATTCCTGCAGCTGAGTTCGGCGCCGCAGGTGTTGCAGACGAAAAAATGGGAAAAGCCTCGACGGTTCAAAAAAAGAATGGATTGGCGGCCTTCGGCCTTGGTAGCCCTGAGGGCTTCGGCCAGGCGGGCGGATATGGTGGTCTTTTCTCCCCTCATATCCACCACTTCGATGGAGGGGAAGGCCCCGCCCGCCGGACGTTGCCGCAGGGTTTCCTTTTTCATGGCTCCGCTTTCGCAAGAATGCCAGGCCTCCACCGAGGGAGTCGCGCTGCCTAATATGAGTATCGCCTTTTCTTTTGAGGCCCTGTACATGGCCACCTGCCGGGCGTGGTAGCGCGGGGTGTTTCCCGACTTGTAGGAGCCTTCGTGTTCTTCGTCTATGACGATGAGCCCCAGGTTGCGGGCCGGGGAGAATATCGCGCTGCGGGCTCCGATTATCATGCTGGCCCGGCCCGAGAGAATCCGCCGCCATTCGCCCAGTTTCTGAGAAGGGCTCAAGCGGGAATGGATCACCGCGCAGCTATCGCCGAATCGTTTGCGGGCTGAGCGCACGACCTGGCCCGTAAGGGCTATTTCGGGCACGAGGTAGATGACCGATCGGCCCGAGGCCAGCTGGGACTCCGCGAGCTGGAGAAAGACCTCGGTCTTCCCTGTTCCTGTTGGGCCGTAGAGGTAGGTGGTGGAGGGTTCCGACGCGAGAATGCTTTCGAGGGCTGTTTTTTGTTCTTCCGTGAGGGGAAGAGCCTTGTCGCCTATGACAAAGTCCTCAAGCTCGCCCAGGACCTGGGAACTTTCCCTCCTTCCCGAGGGGAGCATCGCCCCCAAAGCTTCGCCCAGGGAGCAAAAGTACATGGTGGAAAGCCATTGAGCGAGGGCTACGGTGGAAGCGTCGAAAAGCGGTTCCTTGTCAACGCCGCGGATGATGGATTTGAGCAGGTTTTCCTCAAGGGGGCAACTATCCGCTTCTTCGACGACGAAGCCGGTTGCTTTCCTGCGTCCGAGGAAAGCCTCCGCCCTGTATCCCAGCCCCGCAGGTGATTCAGGGGAGTTTTTATACCAGTACCGCGCTTCCAGGGGCAGGGGGAATGCCAGTCTCAGGTAAGGCTTCGCGGCCGGGACGCCCTGCCTTACCTGCTCATCCATGGCTGCCCTCATCGGACTCGATAAGGCTTCGAAGTCGCTTGAGATCCTCCCAGGCGGGACGCTTGAGGCTTTGGTCCCTGAGCAGGGCCGAAGGGT
>LVBN01000035.1 GCA_001603165.1 Spirochaetales bacterium Spiro_12 | reverse complement strand
ATCGCCGAGCGATACATGGACGCCGACGCCGATCTCGTGGTTTCCCTCTACGACGAAAAAATCGGTCTTCAGCGGGAAACGGAGGAGCTGCGCAAAAAACGGAACGACAACGCCCTGGCTATGAAGGGAAAACTCGATCCCGAAACCCGGGCGGTCAGAATAGAGGAAGGCAAGCTTCTCAAGGATAAAATCGCCCAGGCCGAAGCCCGCCTGACCGAGCTGGATAACCGCCTGGCCGTCGAAGGAGCAAAAATCCCCAATATGGCCCACCCCGAGGCGCCCAGGGGCAAGGAAGACAAGGACAACCTCGAGGTCAAGCGGGTGGGCGAGCCCACAAAATTCGATTTCGAGCCAAAGGACCACGTCCAGCTGGGTCAGTCCCTGGATCTCATCGACTTCGACACCGCCACCAGAGTTTCGGGCACCAAGTTCTATTATCTCAAGAACGAAGCGGTAATCCTGGAGATGGCCCTGGTGCGCTATACCCTGGATACCCTCATGAAAAAGGGCTTTACCCTCTTCCAGACCCCGGACATCGCCAAGACCGAAATCCTGGAGGGCATCGGATTCAATCCCAGGGGGCCCGAATCCAACATCTACACCGTCGAAGGCGAAGGAACCTGCCTTATCGGCACCGCAGAGATCACCCTGGGCGGCTACTACTCGGGCTCCATCCTCGACAAGATAAGCCTGCCCTTGAAGCTCGCCGGAGTCTCCCACTGCTTCAGACGCGAAGCGGGAGCCGCGGGCCAGTTTTCGAAAGGCCTCTACCGGGTGCACCAGTTCACCAAGGTGGAGATGTTCGCCTATACCGTCCCCGAAGAATCGGGAGCCATGCACGAGTACCTGAGGACCGTGGAAGAGGAAATTTTCTCCGGCCTGGGCATACCCTTCAGGGTCGTGGACACCTGCACCGGCGACCTGGGCGCCCCGGCGTACCGCAAATGGGACCTGGAAGCCTGGATGCCCGGCCGCAACGGCGGCGAGTGGGGCGAGGTGACCTCCACCTCCAACTGTACCGACTATCAGGCCAGGCGCCTCAACATCAAGTACAAGGACGAGGACGGCAAGAACAAGCACGTCCATATGCTCAATGGCACGGCGGTGGCCTGCTCCCGGGCGATGATCGCCGTCCTGGAGAATTTCCAGCGGGCCGACGGCTCGGTGGCCATTCCACCGGCACTCGTGCCCTACTGCGGATTCTCGGAGATCGGACGGAAATAAATCCCGACAGGGAATCAGCAGTTTATTTATCTGAATCCGGCTCGTAGCCGTTGATTTCCCTCATAGCGCCCATATCCACCTTAGGCTTCCGATCCGCGGCCAAGAGCCCGTTGGTCTCGGAACCCACGTCGTAGAGCTGGGTGTAGCAATAGCCGCAGAAAAGGCCCGAATCCAGGGCATCCTTCGTGTATTCCCCGATCAGCTCGGTAGCCTCGGCATTCCCCTCCGACCTGTACCAGCCGAAGCCCCCGTATTCGCTCAAGAGCAGGGGTCTGCCATCGATCCGGGCATCGCGATCCAGGAAAAGGCTGCGGGTTTTCGCCGCCACCTGGTAAAAAAGATTGAAGGCCAGGACCTTGGGTATGGAAAAATCCTGGAGGACGGCCGGATCCCGACGTTTTAGGGCTTCGTAGAGGGCCCTGGCCAGGCTCGGATTTTTAAGATAATGGTGAATATCGAGTATATCCCCTCCAAGGTGCTCCCAGCCCGAATTGTCGATGACCGGCCTGGTGGGGTCCAGCGCCCGGGCGAGCGCCGTCATCCCCAGAACGAATCGCCGGGTCTTAGAGCCTCGGCGGTAGATACCCCAGATGCCCCAGGTTTCGTTGAACAAAATCCTGAGCACACAGGAAGGATGGGCCATATCCCTGGCGATGATGGAACGCAGCTCGGCCTCGTAGTCTCCGAAGGCCCTCCGGGAGGGCAGATAAAAGGAGGGCATTTCGCAGCTGGTGAGGAAGCCCAGTTTATCGCAGAGATACTGGAAATACGGGCTTTCCACCTTCTGGTGAATCCTGGCGCCGTTGAAACCCATGGCCTTGGCGGCGAGAATGTCTTGTTCCATCAGTGCCTTGTCCGGCGCCGCGTAGGATCCCCCCGGGTAATAGCCCTGGATGAGTACGAGTCTGAGCAACAAGGGCCGGTCGTTGAGAAGGAAGTCCCCTTCCCGAAGACCGATTTTTCTTAAGCCGAAATAGCTCTCCACCTGGTCGAGGACCTCGCTTCCCCGCAGGAGCCGGTAAATGATGGGATGGAGCACGGGATTCTCCGGCGACCAGAGGGCGCCGCCCACAGCATCGAAGCCGAACTCGAAGGAAAAAACCCCTTCCCTATCGGGACCCGCGGCGCGCAGCCTGGTCGCGGACCCATCGGGGCTCCGTAAAATTATTTCGAGGCAAAGTCGAGATCCAGCGGCCCTTCGGGCATCATCCCTCCGCCCCCCGAGCCCGGACTCGGCATTCCAGGTACCGGAATCCAGCCAAGCCCTTCCTCGCACCCGGGAGAGGGCAAAGTCCTGATCCAGCCTCGCGCCGGCCAGACGCGAGCCGCCCGTCTCCTCGATCCAGACGCTCTGCCAGATCCCCGAACAGCCGGAATACCAAACCAGAAAGGGGACTGGTAAAAAGCTCTGCTTGCCCCTCAGCTGGAAGGGGCTCCGCGAATCCCTGACCACTATTTCAAGAGAATTGTCGCCGACCTTGCAGGCGTCGCTTATGTCCACCGAGAAGGAGGAATAGCCTCCCCGATGCCCTGAGAGCGCCAGACCGTTGACATAAACCCTGGCCTCGTAATCGCAGGCTCCCACATGGAGGATCCAGCGACTATCGGGTTTGTCGGGGAGTGTAAAGCTTCTGGAATAGGACCAGCACCCCCTATCCTTCGATTTCACTCCCGACAGCTCGCTCCCTACAGGAAAGGGGACTTGTATTTTTTCCGTATGGTGTTCGCATCTCTCCCGCGCATCGTGGTTTTCCGATGTCGCGCCGCGATCATTCCCTGGCCGAATGTCGGCAGACGAATTTTCGCCTGTCCCCAGACCCCGGTATTTCCAGCCCCTGGGCAGCCTGGAAAAATCCCAGGTCCCGTCCAGGGGAATCCAGGACCGCCGGGCCCAGGAGGGGTCCGGATGATCGGCATACAGAGCGCCTTGGCGATGAGTATCGGACAAATCCGGATCTCCGTTCATCATTCCTTCGCGTATTCTATGCCGATTATTTTCATCCTGCGCTCTCCCAGGGGAAGTTTGACGGTTATCCGATCGCCGACCTTCCTCCCGATGAGCGCCTTGGCCACAGGGCTCGCCCAGCTTACCCAGCCCCGTTCCGGGTCGCTCTCGTCCACACCGACGATGCGATAGCAAACCACTTCTCCGCCTTCTTCCTCAACCCTGGCCAGAAGGCCGAAGACCATCCGATCCAGGCTCGAAGGCGGCGGGACAACCTCAAGCGCCGCCTTCATGCGGCTCAGATAGGAGATTTTGCGATCGATAAGGGAAAGTTCTCGAAGCGGCTTCGACTTGGCTTGGGCGTCGAGGCCGGACAGCAGCGCCGCCGCCCTTGGCCGCTCAACCTCCGTAAGGCGACGAAGCTCCTCCACCATCCGAAGCGCCCCTTCGGCTGTCATATAGTTCCTAACCCCCGGCGCGATGGGAAGGGGGATCTCATGCATGTCGTCGGTTTCGTCCGAACCGGAATCCTCGTCGACAAAGGCCCTGCTCATTCCAGGCCGTCCTTCGGGCGGGAAGAAGGCCTCATGACAGTGTTCATATCCTGGTTATGTACGATGAAAGATCCTTTCTCCAGAGCTGTTTTTCCCCTTCTTTTTCCCAATGGATTCTTCTTTTGACGATGAATCCGCCGTCATTGCCCTTTTTGTATTCCACGACCCCGAAACAGCCGGCGCCGAGGTACACGATTTTTTCTCCCGCTTCGAGGGCTTCCGCCGCCTGGACCCTTTCGAGGGCGCAATCGAAATGGACGGGATCGCCGTTCTCCTTGTTGGCCAAGGCCCCCGCCAGGTCGAATATCGGCTTGCCGCAGAGAGCGCATGTCCTGGGCGGCTGGCTAGGCTTTTTCTCTTCCTTGCGGACCCCCAGCGTCGAGTTGTCCCGAACTCCTTTTTGTCCCTGCCCGTGCCCGGGACGTCCATGCTTTCCTTGAGCCTGACGAGGATTGTGCCTTCTGTTGCCTTCGCCCTGTCTGCCCGACGAATTTTTCCCGTTATTATCCATCCCTTTCCTTCTTATCCAAGCGATTAGTCAAGAAACTGGCGATTCTTGTCACAGCTCCGTCCACATAGCTGTCATCCTTCAATTTATGACGCATTCTGAGAACCTTGTATACATCCGACTGTGCTTTAGCGCCGGGAGGACCAACGACTGCACCCTCGACCGGGCTGGTTCCCGCCCAGTCCAAGGAATTCCTGCGGGCTGTTTCCTTTTTTTTCATACTGTCTCGTCGAACGCTCCTTCGTATCGCATCGGAATTCCGTCGCGGAAAAGGAAAATGACATCGTATCGAATTCTACGGTTCTTATATTTTCGATACGTAGACAGATAAATCTTAGAGGTTTCGATAATCCGACGGATTTTATCGGCGTTCAAGGCCTTCTCCAGGGCTGGACAGCCCAGGGCTTTCCAATGTTTGACCTCGACGAATACAATGAGGTCCCCCCGTTCGACGATAAGGTCTATCTCGCCCCTGCCAGCCCTATAGTTTCGTTCCAGAAGACTCCAGCCCTCGGACAAAAGCAAGGAGGCGATGCGTTCCTCCCCCGCCCGGCCGAAGCCCGTCGAGGATGAGAACTCTTCCATATCCGGATAACGGAGCGGGAATCATTTCCCGCTTCAACGTACCGGCAATAAAAAAGACTGCCCGCGAGGGCAGCCTTTTGGAGCCGGTAAAATCCGCTTATGCCTTGTCGGCGGGAGCGGCGGCTGTTTCGTCCTTCTTGCTGGAGACGATGAGCTCCTTGACCTTGGACTTCTTGCCCACCTTGCCGCGGATGTAGTAGAGCTTGGACCTGCGCACCTTGCCTCTGCGCAACACCTCCACCTTTTCGACCCTCGGCGAGTTGAGGGGGAACACGCGTTCGACCCCGACGCCGTAAGAATTTTTCCGTACCGTGAAGGTCTTGCCGATGCCGGCATTTTTGATCGCGATGACCAGGCCTTCATAGGCTTGGACGCGTTCGGTCTTGCCTTCCACGATTTTGAAGCTCACGCGTACGGTGTCGCCCACCTGAAACGCGGGAAGCTCACTCTTCATTTGTTCGGCTTGAATGGACTGTACCAGGTTCATGCCATCCCCCTTCATCGATTGCCTCGCGCAACAACCGGGCGATATCTTCCGCCAAGTTGTCTTTCGTAAGAAGCTCGGGGCGGTAGGCCAGCGTCTTGAGGATGCTTGCCTTGAGCCTCCACCGTGCGATTTGTGCATGGTTGCCCGACAGAACAACGTCGGGAACCCGTATAGTATCATAAAGCGCCGGGCGTGTATACTGGGGATACTCGAGGAGTCCCTTGGAGAAACTCTCCTCCTCCAGCGATTCCCCGGAGATAACCCCGGGCATGAGACGATAGATCGCGTCCACCAGGACCAGGGCCGCCACTTCTCCGCTGGACAACACATAATCCCCGATGGAAATTTCGTCGGTGATCCTGCTCTCGATAATCCGCTGATCCACGCCCTCGTAGCGGCCGCAGAGGATAACTAACCCCGCCTCCCTCGAAAGTTCTTCGGCGTAGGACTGGGTCAGCAGCCTCCCCGAGGGAGTGACGTACACCGTGCGGATTCCCGGTGAGCCCGCTGCTTCCAGGGCCTTGTCCAGGGGTTCGGGCTTCATGAGCATTCCCGCCCCGCCCCCGAAAACCTCGTCGTCGCATTTATGGTGCTTATCGGTGGCGTAATCCCTGATGTTGACCAACGAATACTCCACATGGCCTGCCGCCACCGCCCGTTTCATTATGGAAGCTTCGAAATAGGTTTTCAGTATTTCGGGGAATAGGCTGAGTATGGTCAGTTTCATTCCAGCAGCCATCCCGCCAAAAGCTCCAGGCTTTTCGCCTTCAAATCCACTTCCCCGACGAACTCTCTCCGGAAGGGAATCAGCGCCCTTGCTCCGGTTCCTGTCTTGCGCATTTCCAAAAGGGGATCGGCCCCACCTTCCAGCACAGCTTCGACGATACCCAGCTCCAAGCCCCCGCCCAAAACCCGCAGGCCCACAAGGTCATGGATATAAAACTCGTTTTCCCCCAAGGGGCTCGCCAACTCTCTGGGCAGGTAAAGGAGCATGCCGGTGAGCCCTTTCGCCTTTTCCGGCGACTCATAGCCGGAAAAGGCCATGTCCAGGCTTCGTTCACCCCTTTCGGCAAGGCTTACCCTGAGAAGCCGGCCTTGAGCAGGCTCCCCATCGGGCGCGACGAGGACTTTCTTTAACGATTCGATATGGGAATAGTCTCCGGAAAAGCTGTGAACCTTGAGCAGTCCTTTAAGTCCCCGGGGGGCGCCGAGCTTGGCGACCGCCAGCAATTCCTTCTCAGGTCCTTCGTTCATCAAAACAAGATCAGTCCAAAATCTCCAGGATAACCCGCTTGGACTGGGCGTTGGCGCTCGCCGAAAGAATAGTCCTGATAGCCTTGGCGATGCGACCGTTTTTACCGATCACCTTGCCGATATCGCCCTCGGCCACCCTGAGCTCCAGGATTGTGGACTTTTCGCCTTCGATAACCTTGATATCCACAGCCTCGGGCTGATCCACCAAGGATTTGACAATATACTCGACTAAGTCGCGTTCCACGTGATTCTCCTTAAAAAGAAAAGAACAGGCCGCCGGCGGGGAATCCCTCCGGCGATCGGACAAGGGCTGGACCGTGGCTTACTTGACCTGGATGCTCTTCTTGTTGAGAAGCGAACGGACGGTGTCGCTGGGCTGGGCGCCCCGGGCGAGCCAGAACTTGGCCTTCGCCTCGTCGATTCGTATCTGCTTGTCCTCGGTTTCGATGGGGTGGTAGAGGCCGATCTCGTCGATGGTCTTGCTGTCGCGGGGAGAGCGGTTGTCCATGACGACGATGCGGTAGTAGGGACGGGCTTTGGCGCCGAATTTCTTGAGCCTTATTTTGACGCTCACGGATTCCTCCTGAACAGTAAAGGGAACTTGGATCCTATTGTAGATTCACATACCCCCGGATTTAGGATCCGAATCGGGGAATTGCGCTTGAGTTTTATACCCGAAGAACCCCGTTAAGTCAACTCATGCGCGGGAGGACCCCGCCCCGGCTTCTTGCGGGAAGGGCATTCGGCGTATAGTATCGGCGCAATGCTTCCCTTTTCCAAAGGATCCCTTCTCCTGGCTCCCATGGTGGGAATTACGAACCGCGCGTTCAGGACCCTCCTGGGAGAACTGGGCGGACCCGATTACGCCTTTACCGAGATGGCCAGCGCGGAGGCTTATGTGTCCAGGGCGCCCTTCGAGTCCGTTTATACCGATTCAAAACCCCGGCCGGAGCGAACTTCGGTCCAGTTCTACGCCCGCAGCGCCGGAAGCCTCGCCGATGCCTGCGCCCGACTGCGAAACAACCCTCCCGAGGAGCTCCCCGCGGGCGTGGATATCAACTTTGGTTGCTCGGCTCCCCACATCAGGGGCAAGGGAGGGGGCTCGGCCTGGAGCTCCGACCCGGCGCCGGCTGCGGAATTGGTGGCGGCCGCCAGGGCGGCCTGGCCCGGAATACTATCGGCCAAGGTTCGAATGGGGCCCGACGACGACTACCACAGACTCCGAGGCTTTTGCGAGGGTATAGCCGGCGAAGGCCTGGATTTCCTTTGCATTCACCCCCGTCGGGACGACCAGAAATTCCGGGGCAAGGCCCGGCACGAGATCAGCCTGCGCTTGGCCCAGGACATCTCCATACCGCTGGTCGCCAACGGCGATATCGTCAGCCCCGGGCAACTAAGCATGCTGATGGGAACGCGAACCGGACCCGGCGGCTCAAAGAGTGTCTATGCGGCAATGATCGGCAGGGAGGCGGTCCGGAGACCGTGGATATTCGCCTTGCTTCGAGCCTCGGCATCGGCGCTTACCCCGGCTTCTTCCACGGATCGGTCCATCGACAGGCTGGAAGTCGGGCTTCGATTTCTCGCATTGGCGAAACTTTACCTACCGGAGGCCTGGAGGCTGGAAAGCGCACGACGCTTCTTCTCTTACTATTGCGAACAATTCTCCTTCGCCCACCATATAAAATATAAGACAATGAACAGCCCCAGCCTCGACATCATGGCCGAGAATTTCCGCTCCTACTTCGAGCAGGTTCCCCAGGATCGATATCTTTTGTTCTCCCATTGACTTGATAACATTTTTACAATTATAGTCTTATTGTAAATTTCGATCCCGAGGAGCGCATATGGCACAGACCATTGCTCAAATGTTTTTAGAAATGACGGCCAGGCAACCCCGGGCGGTTGCCCAGCTTTCCAAGGATGACGGGGGAGTCTTCAGGCCCACCAGCTATAAAGAGCTTCTGGATACCGTCGCTTCCTTCGCCGCGGGCCTGAAGGCCCTGGGCGTTTCCAGGGGCGACAAGGTGGGCCTGATAGCCGACAACCGCAAGGAATGGCTCAGCGCCGATCTGGCGCTCCTCGGCCTTGGGGCGGCTGACGTACCCCGGGGTTGCGACGCCACGGTACAGGAAATCGCCTACATCCTTTCCTGGAGCGAGTGCAGGTTCGCGATTCTGGAAAATGAAAAGCAACTGAAAAAAATTTTAGAAGTACGATCTTCCATGCCCCGGCTCGACTCGCTGATCCTCTTCGACCCCGTTGAGGAAGCGGCGCTGCGGGAAGCGAAAGCCCAGGGAATTACCGTTCATCCTTACGAAGCTATCCTGGAAAGCGGAAAAGCATATTCAGCCGATCACCCTGATTTTTATGAGCAAGAGGCCGCCAAGGGCGGCAGGGGGGATCTGGCGACCCTCATCTACACATCCGGTACCACCGGGGACCCCAAGGGCGTCATGCTCAGCCATGGGAACTTTCTTCACCAGACCGATTACCTGCCCGGTCTTATCGGCGTAAATCCCGGAGAGATATTCCTATCCGTGCTTCCGGTCTGGCATTCCTTCGAACGAATTCTCCAATATCTGATACTTCAATCCGGGGCGACGATCGCCTATTCAAAGCCCGTAGGCTCGATCCTTTTGGCCGATATGCAGGCGGTCCAGCCCCATTGGTTCCCCTCGGTACCCCGTATCTGGGAATCCGTCAAGGATGGGATATACAAAAACATCAAGCAATCGAGCAAAGTCAAGCGCGTACTTTTCCGCTTTTTCGTTGGCGTAGGCGAAAGTTTCGCCTATTTCCGCAATCATCTTTTGGGAAGGTATCCCCGTTTCAGTCCCAGGAACCGGGTGCTCGAAATCGTGGCGGCAATCGTGCCCTTCCTCCTCCTGGCGCCGCTTTGGGCCTTGGGCGATATCCTGGTCTACAAAAAGATCAAAACCAAGCTGGGCAAGAATTTTATCGCCGGCGTATCCGGCGGAGGAGCCCTGCCCGGCGCGGTCGACCGTTTCTTCGATGCCATCGGTGTGCTGATCCTGGAAGGCTATGGACTCACCGAGACGGCTCCCGTCCTTGGCGTCAGGCTTAAAACCCACCCCGTCATTGGCACCGTCGGACCTGTCCACAGGGGAACAGAGATAAAAATCGTAGGGGAAAGTGGCGAGATTCTCGGCCCCGGCCAGAAGGGCGTAATACATGTCAGAGGCCCCCAGATCATGATGGGTTATTATAAGCGCCCCGACCTCACCGCCCGGATAATGGACAAGGAGGGCTGGCTGGACACGGGCGATCTTGGAATGCTGAGTTACGACGGCGAGATAAAGATTACAGGACGAGCCAAGGACACGATCGTGCTGAGGGGCGGCGAAAACATCGAACCTCTTCCCATCGAGCAGAGACTGGCCGAAAGCTCCTATATACAGCAGGCTGTCGTACTTGGACAGGACGAAAAGTACCTGGCCGCCCTCATCGTCCCCAAGCAGGAGAACCTCCTTTCCTGGGCCCAGGAAAACAGCATCCCCTATAACGACTACGAGACGCTCCTGCAGCAGCCCGTGGTGAAGGAATTGATCGATTCGGAAGTTTCGAGCTTCGTCAGTCCGAAAAATGGTTTTAAGCCCTTCGAGAGAATCTTCCGCTTCGCCCTTTTGCCCGAGGCTTTCCAGCCCGGCAGGGAACTATCGGCGAAACAGGAAATCAAGCGGCACACTATCAACGAATTGTATAAAAAACAGATCCGGGCGCTTTTCGCCAAGGACTAGGCACCAGGGGCGCCGCCAAAAGTCTTCTGACTTTGGCGGCGCCCCTGGCATCACTCCACCTCGATGTCGCCGAGCACGCTCTTGACGTGGAGACGCTTGGTACCTTCGCCGATACGGTAGGCGCATCGCCTCGGGCCGGCCCCAGAGGCGATGGTGGTACCCGGTGAACTGATCTGTCCCGACAGCGTCTCGGCGCGGAATTCAACGTTGGCTTGCTCCAGCATGAGGTTGATATCCCCCGAGTAGGTCGTAGCCTCGCCGCCGCCGAAGTTGCCCGAAAGTTCCAACTCGATATCCCCGTCGTGGGAAATAAGGCGTATCCTCCCCTCGGGTCTGAATACCGATATATCCCCGTCCTTGGTGAGGGCGATCACGTTACCTTTTATCCTGGAGGCCTGGATATCGCCCCCCTGAGTTTCGATGTGAAGGGATCCGTTGATCTTGGAGCATTTAACCGAACCGTCGATGGTATTCACCGTCGCCGATCCGCAGTTCAAGAGGGTTACCGAACCCTGGACACTGGAAGCCTCGACGCTCCTGCCTCCATGGATATGCACGGCGCCGAACTCTGAAATAGCCAGAATGTCGGATTCGCAATCTCTGATATCGATCTCGCCTTTCATGCTGTGGATTTCCAGATCTTTGACACAGTTTGGCACCGTCAGGGATACGCTGGCGGTATATACATCCTGAGGACTGTCGTTGGAAATTATGAGAATTCTATCGTGCCGTCGCACCGAGGCCTTCCAGGAAGGCAAAAGCGAAGCATTACCGTGCAATTCGTACTCGGCATGTATACATTGATCGGGGGAGGGACTTAGGGTGATCATTCCTTCGGGCATGCGCACCACCAGGCGCTCCGCAGCCTCGGGTTCTATGTCCTCTCTGCAATAACGGATCTCAAGGTCTGCGCCCTCACTCCTCATACCTGCTCCTTGGCGCACTGCACAGCGCGATGATCTGTAAGATGATACCACAAGCTCCGATTTTTGCCTAGCTTTTATGTCCCAGGCCCTTGACAGGGAAGAAAGAATGTCCTAGCTTATGATTTGTAATATAAACTTGTTTATGGAGTAATGCAAAATATGAACGGGAAAATGTCGAAACCTCAAGACCTGGACCTGGAAAGTCTAGCCCAGACCTTATCCGATCTTAGAAGGTCGGTGCGGGCCAACAACCCTGTCCTCAAGGCGGTTGCATCATCCACGCTCTACCCCGCCCTCGCCCTGTCCCTCGGGCTGCTGATGGGCGGGTACTGCCTCGCCGTTTCCATGCTCCCCTCGCTCTCAGGGGAAGGCTCCTCGTGGATACTCATCGCCGCCCTCCTTGTGGCCGGCGGAACGGTAAAGCTGCTTCTTACGAATCGAATAGCGGGTCGTCTCCCCAACGGCAGTTTCATGATGGTACTCAGGGCCATATACGGAGGAAAGGCAGGAAGCTTCTTCGCCAGCGCGGCGCTTTGCATCGTGGTGGGCATCGTGTTCATACTCCGTTCGGGCCACCCCTGGTTCATCGCCCCCATGATCGCCATCTTCATAACCTTCGCCGCCCATACCCTGGATCTCCTCATCGATCTGCCGGAGTACAGGGTCATGGCCTGGTCATCCTTGGTATCGGGACTTACGGCTCTTTTTTTCATTGAGTCCGCGCCATGGCTCTGGACTGGCTTTATTTTCATCGCCAGTTTCTGCCTTTTCGGCGTTGTGGGACTCGCCAGGGCGAAAGCCGCGTCGGGATCGGGATTTGGAGCGTGAGAATGACCAGGGCGGTGCCTCCCGATCCGGAGAAAATAATACACGAACGGGCCAGGCTCAGGATCCTCGTGTACCTGGCTTCCAGTCCCGAAACCGAAGTGGGATTCCCGGTCCTAAAGCAGGATCTGGATATGAGCGCGGGGAATTTATCGATACAGCTCAAGACGCTGGAAGAGGCTGGCTATATCAAGCTCACAAAAAGTTTTAAAGGGAGAAAACCCTATACGGGAATTCGGTTGAGCGCCCAAGGAGAAGGGGCGCTCAATCGTTACCTGGACGAAATGGAGTCGATGCTTAATGCGGTGCGGGAAAAAAATCCTGGGCAGGCGAAGGAGTGAACCATGGCGATTCTTTCATTATCCAAAATCACGAAGACCTATCGGAAGGGCGACATCGAGGTGAAAGCCTTGGGCGGCGTGGACCTGGAGCTGGAAAAAGGCGAGTTCTGCGCCATCGTGGGCCCCTCCGGCTCAGGCAAGACCACCCTGCTCAACATCATCGGCTGCTTGGATAAACCCTCGTCGGGGATTATCAGCTATCAGGGGAAGGAGCTCAAAATCCTGGGCGAAAAAGAACTATCGGAGTATCGGCGAGAACATGTTTCCTTCATTTTCCAATCTTTCAACCTCATCCCCGTGCTCACCGTGGCCGAAAATGTCGAATTGCCTCTTTCGATAGAAGGCTCCTTTTCCAAAACTCAGATGCGGCAAAAGGCAATGGCCATGCTGGAGGCTGTGGGTATCGCCGATAAGGCAGGTCGATACCCAAGGGAACTTTCCGGCGGCCAGGAACAACGTGTCGCCATAGCCAGGGCATTGGTCAAGGAGCCCTCGGTCGTGCTGGCCGACGAACCCACCGCCAACTTGGACTCGCACAACGCTGAGGAAATAATCAGGCTCATGAAGGCCATGAATGAGAAATCACAGACCACGTTTATCTTTTCCACCCACGACAAGATGATAATGGAAGAAGCATTTCGGGTGTTTCACCTGCACGATGGGCTTATCGTCAAAGACGAGAGGAAGCGGCTATGACCAGAACCTTGATATCAATAGCCTTCCGTAACGTTGTGCGCCATTGGAGAAGAAGCCTGATATCGGCCACCGTGCTCACCGTCGGTATCGGCATGTTCATTTTTTTCGATTCGGTGTTGGCGGGCATGGACAGGATGACCATAGACTCAATGGTGCAGTTCAACGACGCGTCGCTCAAGGTAATGACTTCAGAATATTACGAAAACAGGCGGACGATGCCGCTTTCCCATGGCCTGGAACGGACCGCGGAACTCGCGGCGGAAATCGCGGCGGCTCTTCCCGAAGCCACGACCACTCCCAGGACTCCCTTCATGGCTTTCGCATCCAATAGAATCGACAGCCTTCCGGCCCTGGGCTACGCGATCGATCCCTCCACGGATTCCCTGGTGTTCAAACTGGAAAACCAAATAGATACAGGGTCTTGGTTTTCCGCTGCCCCGGAGGAAAAAGAGATTCTCATCGGCAAGCTTTTGGCCCGCGATCTTGGATTGAAAGAAAACGACTGGATTCTCCTGTCCGCCCGGATGACCGATGACAGCCTGAACGCCGACGAGTACAAAATCGCAGGCATTCTCGATATCCCCGACATGTCCCTCAACGAAAGCGGAATTTTCATGTCCTACGCCGAGGCGAAGCAATTTCTCGGCGACGATTTACCCGTCACCACGTTGGCGGTCGCCCTCCCTCGGCCGGCCAACCTGAGCAAAGAGTTGGGCGATTCATTGGCATCCGCCGCGATTATCGAGAAAAATCACGAAGGCATAAGGGCCGTATCGATAGCGGAGGCGGCCAATGACTATCTCGCGATGCGCGATATGAAAGCGAAATATTCCAGCCTCATCATATTCATCGTCCTTCTTATCGCGGGGGTAGGCATCGTGAATACCATATTGATGAGCGTTTACTCGCGCATCAAGGAAATAGGAGTCCTGCGCGCCTACGGCATGACCTCCGCTCATATACGAAGGCTCTTTTCCATCGAAGGCTTGCTCATAGGCCTAATCGGCAGCTCCGCCGCCCTTGCGCTGGGCAGCCTCCTCGTATGGTGGTCGGTGCGCTCAGGTATTCCCATAGGCGATTATTTCGGGGGCCTCGATATGGGCGTGATACCCATGGGCGACGGCCTGCGCGGCGAATGGCATCCCGGCACCATGGTTTTCGGGTTTTTATTCGGCGTAGCGGCCTCCTGGATCTCGGCCCGCATTCCCGCCGCCAAAGCCGGCAAACTGGAAGTGACCGAAGCTCTTCGCTTCGTCTAAAGGAGGCTGGAATGAGATTGCTGCCTTTCGCGTACAGGAACCTATTAAGAAACAAGCGGCGGAGTATCCTGGCCGCCGCCTCGGTCTTTCTTTCCATTCTCTTGGTGATGTTCATGGCGGGATTCCTCCAGGGTTTCATGGACTCGATGGTCAAAAACTATATAAAAAACGAAACCGGCCACATAAACATCGCGACCCGGGGCTACAGAGAAAGGGCAAAGTTCATGCCGGTGGATGAGTATATGGAATCCTCCGGCCAATTGGCGCATAGCCTGGAAAGCGCCCTGTCGGACATCGATCCCGAGGCGGTCGTAGCCCAACGGATACGTTTCGGCCTGATGTTATCCTCCGAATCGGGGACTAAGGAAGCCCTGGCCATAGCCGGGGATCCCGAACTGGAACGCAGGCTTCTAATGCTGGATACCAAGATACTGCCCGGCGGCAGGTATTTGGATGCACCGGGAACCCTGATCCTCGGCGAAGGCCTGGCCCGCGACCTGGGCCTCAAGGAAGGGGAAACCCTTAAGTTACTCACCCAGAAGGCCGACGGAGGATTGGGATTCAAGAAACTGACCATATCGGGCATCTTCAAAACCGGCGTCAACGCGCTGGATGGTTTTCTACTCCAGCTCGACCTAAAGGATGCCCAAGCCTTGCTCGGCATTGAGGACGGCAGCCAGCAGATCGCCATAATGCTCTCATCCCAAAGGAAGATGAAAGCCGCGCTTTCCCGCATCGAAGGCCTGGCGAACGCGCCGGGAAACCCAAATTCCCCGGAGGGGCTCTCGGTCCTGCCCTGGACGGCCATCGGAAGCTATCCCTCCATGATCCAACTCTTGAACATCATGTATTACTGGGTCTTCATTTTCGTAGCCTTCCTGGGAGCCTTCATAATAGCCAACGTGATGACCATGGTCATCCTGGAACGAAAAAGGGAGATAGGCTTGCTCATGGCCATGGGTATGCCGAGAAAAAAGGTACTGCGGCTCTTCCTCGCCGAAGGAACCATGCTCGGCCTGGCCGGATCCATCGCTGGTACCCTGATGGGAAGCCTCCTGGTATCCTTGGTGGGGATCAATGGATTCGATATGACCAGCGCCATGGCGGGCTTCTCCTGGCCCATGGATAACCGAATTTATCCGTACATATCACCCTGGGCGATTTTTTTGGGACTAATAATCGGGAGCGCCGTCTCGGCCCTGATAGCCTACCTTCCTTCGAGAAAAGCCTCGATGATGTCGCCCGTGGCCGCCATAAGGGCTCTCTGAGCGAGGACTAGCAAGGAGTCAATATGAAAATCGCGCAACGCGCTTTGATTGTGTTCTTGGCAACGATTTTTTCCCTCGGACTTGGTATTGCGACAATTTCCGCCCAAACCCTGAGCGCCGAGGAAATACTGACCAGGGTCGACGCCAATCAGGTGTATTCCGCCATCTATTACGAGGGCAGGATGGAGATCGTCTCGGGTGCGCGTGTTAAGGTAAAGACCATGAAAGCCTGGGCCGAAGGCGAGGATAAGGCCTTTATCGAATTCACCAACCCCGAGGACAGGGGTACGAAAATGCTCAGGCTTAAGGACGAGCTTTGGATGTACTTTCCCTCGGAACGGGATACGGTGAAAATATCCGGGGCCATGCTCCGCCAGGGAATAATGGGGTCGGACTTTTCCTATCAGGACGCGATGAGTTCCGAGGAGCTATCGGAGCTTTATACCGCCAGCATCTCGGGCTCGGAAATTCTGGAGGGAAGGGACTGCCATATCCTGGAGCTGCGATCCGGCGCAAGCGGCGTTCACTATCCCCGGCGCAAATTATGGGTGGATAAGGAGCATTTTACCATTCTGAGAGGCGAGCTCTATGCGAAAAGCGGCACCCTCCTCAAGGTGCTAAGAGTGCTCGGCACCCTATCCCTGCAGGGACGCCGCTTCCCCTCGGTCGTCGAATACGCCGACCAGCTCAAGAAGAATTCCAAGACGCTGCTCACCATGGATTCCATCGTGATCAACCCCTCCATCGACCCAGGCCGTTTCAGCCTCCAGGCCTTCTCGCGATGAAACGACCGGTGGCGTTCGCCCTCGCGTTTTTCCTTCTGGCGCCCCTGTCTGGAGTCGGGGCTGAGGATGGTTTGAGCCTTTCGACCCAGGTCAGGACCAAGGCATCCCTGTATTCCACGATCGCCAGCCCTTCCTCGTTTTCCATAGGAAGCGCCGCAGGACTCGACTTTCTGCTGGAAGGTTCAAGGGACAGGACGTCTTTCAGGGCCGGAGCCCGCCTTTCCCTGCTCCAGGGCAACGAGGCCGCCGATCTGTGGCTCGCCCTTGGCATGCCGGGAGCCCGCGACGATTATCTTCTCATGGCGCCGGTCTTCGATTCAGCGGTGGTTACGCCGCCTTCCGCCCTCCTGACCCTCGCGTTGGAAGAGCTGGCGCTGCGCAGCTACGCCGGCCCCTTTTCCTTCGAAGCCGGCCTGAGCCACGCCAACTGGGGTATGGGCAGGGCTTTTAGCCCCGCGGACTATTTCACCGATATCGATTATTCCTCCGGTCAGCCTTCCCGCCGCCCCACGCTCCTGGGCAAGGCGACATGGTATCCGGGACCGGTTTCCAGCCTGGAGCTTGTGCTGACCCCCTACTCTAAATTCGGCCAAGCCCTGGCCCTGCGCGGATATACCACAATCTTCGATGCAGTGACTATGGCCATATCGGCGGGACTGCGGGAGGCGGCGGGTTCTTCCGCCGGGCTGCTTTTGGGCGGCGTCGAACTGAGCATCGACCTGTCCTACCTCGCCCCCTACGGAGAGGCGGTTTTCATCCTCGACCCGGGCAAAAGCTGGAATCTCCAGTACTCGATAATGGGCGGTGCTGAAACCCGAATCGCCGATTTAACCCTGATGGGAGAATATCTTTTCGCCCCTCGAAAGACCGCGGTGCACAGTATTTACGCCGCGGCGGCCTGGAAGATAGACGAATGGTTCTCCCTGACCCTGCCCCTGCTTTACATACCAAACCCGGAGCATCTAAGCTTCGGCGCATCGCTCTCGGCGTCAGGCTTCGGCGCCATGGAGTATCGCGCCGGCCTCTCCTGCGAGAAAAGCGCGGGCGGCGATTGGCTCCTGGGACTTTCCCTGCAGGCCAGCCTGTTTTTCTAGGATCGCCAGTCGTACAGTCGGTCGTATGGCCAGCGTACCTTCCCTCGCGACGGTCTGGAAATTGAATGCCCTCTATGGCATACTCATTCGATCTCCAGGAGGGCAACCGTGTACAAGAACGTCGACCCGAAAGCCAATTTCCCACAGCAAGAGGAAGAAACCGTAGGCTTTTGGGAGAAGAACGACATTTTCAAGAAATCAGTATCCCGGCGGGAGGGCAGCCCTGAATTCGTGTTCTACGACGGCCCCCCTTTCGCCACAGGCCTCCCCCACTTCGGGCATTTCGTGCCCGGCACGATTAAGGACATTATCCCCCGCTACAAGACCATGAGGGGTTTCCATGTGGACCGACGCTTCGGCTGGGACTGCCACGGTCTGCCGGTGGAAAACCTGATCGAAAAGAAACTCGGGCTCAATTCCAAAACCGATATCGAAAAATACGGCGTGGCCGAATTCAACGAGGCCTGCAGGGCCTCGGTGCTGCGCTACGTGAACGAATGGCGGACCATCGTCACGCGCCTGGGCCGCTGGGTGGATTTCGACAACGACTACAAGACCATGGAACCGGACTACATGGAATCCATCTGGTGGATCATGAAGGAACTCTGGGACAAGGGCTTGATCTACGAAGGCCACTACATCCTGCCCTACTGCCCCCGCTGCTCCACCGTCCTCTCCACCCACGAGCTTTCTTTGGGCGGCTACAAGGACGTACACGATCCGGCCATAACCATTCGATTCAAGATAACCGAAGCGCCCGACGCCCTCGGCGGTCTGGCGGACGGCTCCAGCTATCTCATCGCCTGGACCACCACCCCCTGGACCCTGCCGTCCAACCTGGCCTTGGCCTTGGGGCCCGATATCGACTATGTCTGCGTGGTAGACGGAAACGAACGCTACATCCTGGCCGAGTCCAGGCTTTCGGCTTATTACAAGCAACCGGAAACGCTGAGCATAGCGTGGAAAAAGAAGGGACAAGAATTGGCGGGCATCCGCTACGAGCCTCTTTTCCCCTACTTCGCCTCCTTGCACGCCCAGGGCGCTTTTGTCACGGTGCTGGGCGACTACGTCAGCACCGAGGACGGCACGGGTATCGTGCATACAGCCCCAGGCTTTGGCGAGGACGATTACCAGGTGCTCAAGGGCACGGGCATCCCCACCGTATGCCCCGTGGACGCGGAATGCAAATTCACCGAAGAGGTAAGCGACTATAAGGGTCAGTTCGTCAAGGACAGCGACAAAGCCATAATGGAGCGGCTCAAGGCCGAGGGTAAACTGGTCAAGCGAGAGCAGGTCTTCCACGCATACCCCCATTGCTGGCGCTGTTCCAGCCCCCTCATCTACCGGGCCGTGGGTTCTTGGTTCGTGAAGATAGACCCCATAAAGCCCCACATGGTGGGCTGCAACAAGAAAGTACTCTGGGTTCCCGCCCATATCAGGGACGGTCGCTTCGGCAAGTGGCTGGAGGGAGCCAGGGATTGGGCGATAAGCCGCAACCGCTACTGGGGCAATCCTCTGCCGATCTGGAAATGCGAATCCTGCGGCAAGGCGGTCTGCATAGGATCCAGGGCCGAGCTGAAAGAGCGCTCGGGGGTCGAGCTTGAGGACCTTCACAAGCACTTCGTGGACAAGGTGAGTTTCCCCTGCGAATGCGGGGGCACCATGACCCGCATCCCGGAAGTACTGGACTGCTGGTTCGAGTCCGGAGCCATGCCCTACGCCCAGATCCATTATCCCTTCGAGCACAGGGAAAACTTCAGCGACCATTTCCCCGCCGACTTCATCAACGAAGGACTGGACCAGACCAGAGGATGGTTCTATTCCCTCACCGTCCTGGCCGCCGCCCTTTTCGAAAGCCAAGCTTACGATGCCTGCATCTGCTCGGGCCTCGTCCTGGCCGAGGACGGCAAGAAAATGTCCAAGTCCCTGCGCAACTACACCGATCCGGTGGAGGTGGTGAACAACTTCGGGGCCGACGCCCTGAGGCTCTTCCTCATGAACTCCGCCGTATCCCGGGGCGAGGACCTGCGCTATTCCGACGATGGTGTGCGGGAGGTGCTCAAGAGCGTCATCATTCCCCTGTGGAACGCCTACGGATTCTTCGTCACCTACGCGAACATCGATGGGGTGCATCCCGGCGAGCCCGATCCCGCTTCGATCTTTAATCCTCTGGACAAATGGATACTCTCGGTCTGCGAACGCATGATCGAGAAGGTGACCGCCGGCCTGGACGCCTACGAGATGCAGAGCGGCATAGAACCCATCGTGGAATTCATCGACAGCCTCAACAATTGGTACATCAGGCGCTCAAGACGGCGCTTCTGGAAGTCCGAGAACGACCAGGACAAGGCCCAGGCCTACGACTGCCTGCACAGGGTCCTGCGCAAACTGATCCTCGCCGCGGCGCCCTTCATTCCCTTCATCACCGAGAACATCTACCAGAACCTGAGGCAGGAAGGGGAGCCCGAATCGGTCCATCTCTGCGACTGGCCCGCCTACGATGCCCGGTTCCGCAACGTGGAACTGGAACGGGACATGGACTCGGTACGCCACGCGGTGTCCATGGGAAGGGCCCTGCGGGTGGCCAACGATCTCAAGACCCGTCAGCCCCTGGCCTCGGTGATGTTGGTCACCAAGGTCGCCGAAGAACGAGCGGTGCTCGCGGCGATGGAAGAGATCCTCAGGGAGGAGCTCAACGTAAAATCCGTCCTCTTCAGGGAAAACGAAGAAGAGTTGGTGGAATACTCCGCCAAGGCCAACTTCCGCGTCCTGGGCAAGGAACTGGGAAAGGACATGAAGAGCGCCGCCGCGGCCATCGAAGCCCTGGAGCCTCATCAAATCGCCGTCATGGTGGACGGCGGAAGCGTAACTCTGGAAATCGCCGGCCGCAGTCTCGTCCTGGATAAGGATAAGGTGGATGTGCGGCGCACCGAGAAACCGGGGCTGAAGGTCCTCAACGAGGGAACCCTCACCGTGGCTCTCGATACGGTAGTCAGCCCCGAACTTCTGCGTGAAGGCTATGTGCGGGATTTGATCAGGGGAGTGCAGAACCTGCGCAAGGAAACGGGCCTGGAGGTGACCGACCGCATCATCCTCGCGCTTGGGGGTGACGCGGAGCTAAAGGCCGCCTACGAGGAGTTCGGAGAACTCATAGCCGGCGAGACGCTAGCCTCGACTATCGAGTGGACCTTCGCCTTGATGGAGGCGGCTACGACCATAGAAGCCGGGGAGAAAACCTGGCTGGCCTCGATTCGCAAAGCTTAAGCGTGCCGCGCCGGCGCCGGGGCCCGGGACAGGCCCCGGCGCCGGTATGTGCGGGTTTCCGCCGGAGAGAGGTTTCCGTCCCAGCCTCATTCTCGTTCCCATCGCCAAATGCCGAAAAATATTGATTACATTTCACCTTTACCCTGTCGGCGGCGGGGACGTGTGATATATTTTAGCGAAAGCTTTACGGAAAGATCTAAATTCAGGGCGATTGCATTGACTTCAACCCTTGGGAAAGGGGCGCGAGGTCTTTGATCACGTCCCGGTTTTATGGAATTTTTCGTAAAAATGGGTGGACTAGGCAACTTTTACGGTTTATCATGAATAAAAGTACTGCGTTGGATTTATAAACTCAATTTCGCAGGAGGATTTGTATGCATAAAGGCTCGAAACTTTTCGTCGCTTTCATGGCGATGCTCGTAATGACATTCGCCTCATGCGCGACGAAGGACAAGATACCAAGCGAACCGCCACCTCCCGTATCGACGACGACTACGACAGTACCCGCTCCGGTTGTCGGGACGGAAACAACCTCGGGCGCCCAGACGGGAACAGAGCCGGTTGTCACGCCGCAACCTTCCGTTTCCGAAATCGAATTGCGCAATCTCTTTGGACAGGCCAACGCTCTTAAGAGCGAAGCGGCTTCGTACGGAGTCGATAAGGTGCTTCCCGACGATTACGCCAAGGTAAACTCCGAATTCATGACCTTAAAAGCGGAATACGACGGAATCATGGACCAGGTGGGATTCGATGGTGTCAAAGCCTTCCCGCTCAAGGAAAAGTTGGAAAAATCCGTCGCCTCCTGGGAGGAACTTCTCGCCAAGGGCCTGCCAATGCGAGCCGACGAGGAAAGGGAAAAAGCCGCTGGCCTGAAACTCGCGGCCATTTCCGCCGAGGCGCGGGAACTGGCGACCGATCGCTTTGAAGGCGCCGAGTCTCTTTTGGCCGATGCGGAGGCCCTCTACGAAAAAGGCTCTTACACCATGGCCATTCCCGCCTATCAACAGGCTGCGTCGGCGTTCGACGTGACCGCTGAAAAAGCCAAGGCAAACGATCTTCGCTCCACGATCTCGGACAAGGACTATGCCAAATACGCCGAGAACTTCTTCGTTGCCGGCGAGCAGAAATACTACGCCGAAGAAGACCTCTGGGCAGCCGGCTCCCTGGCCGATCTTAAAGCCGGCGCGAATACCCTGAGGGACGCCAACGCCTACTATGGCTATGTGGTCTCGGCCGGCGCCGAGGGGAAGGCCCTCGAAGCCAAGGAGCAGGCGCTGACGGCCCAGGAAAAAGCTCTTGAGCTGGGTGCCGATAAGAACGCCCCCGAACAGTATTCATCCGCCACCGATATCATGAACGAAGCTCTGGCGAATCATGCAGCCGCCAATTACGAAAGCTCCTACCTTTGGTTTGTCGATGCCAAAACAGCCTTTAACGCCGCAGCGGAAGTCTCCGCTGGATTAAAGTCGGAAAACGAGACCGCCTTGGCCGCAGCCAGGGAAGCCGTGGCCGCCAGCGAGAAAAAAGCGGCTACCGCCGGTGTCGAGGATACGGTCTACCTGCCCGAAGCTAAATACTATCTGTCCAGGGCGGAAATTCAAAGCGAAAACGCCCTCTTCGCCGATTCCACTTATAACGCCAACGAGGCGGTGAATTATGCCGGCATGTCCGAGCGTTTCGTGGATGGCAAGATCGCCGAAAAGACCAAGGCCGATACGGCCATAGGCGATGCCAAGACCAGGATGGCCTGGGCGGAGAACAACGAAGTCGCCAAGGACTATCCCGCGGAGTACAAGGAAGCTTCCGCCGCCATGCAGGGTGCCGAGCTGGCCTACGCCAACGAGCGCTACGCCCCCGCCGCCGAGCTGGCCGGCGAGGTGTCGTCCATACTTTCCGACGAGTTCCAGGCTCAGGTATTGGCCGAACGTGAGAAAGCCGCCGAAAAGGCTAAGGCCGATACGGCCATAGGCGATGCCAAGACCAGGATGGCCTGGGCGGAGAACAACGAAATCGCCAAGAGCTATCCCACGGAGTACAAGGAAGCTTCCGCCGCCATGCAGGGCGCCGAGCTGGCCTACGCCAACGAGCGCTACGCCCCCGCCGCCGAGCTGGCCGGCGAGGTGTCGTCCATACTTTCCGACGAGTTCCAGGCTCAGGTATTGGCAGAGCGCGAAAAAACGGCCGCCGCCAACGCGGCCAAAGCCGATGCCGATGCGGCCATGGCGGACGCGCAGGCGAGAATGGCCTGGGCCAACGAGAATGGTATAAAAGAGGATTATCCGGAGGAATATTCAGCCGCTTCGACTTCCATGATTTCTTCTTTCAACGCATTCGGAAAGGCTGAGTATTCCGAAGCCACCGCCAAGGCCAAAGAAGTATCTTCCATTCTCTCCGACGAGTTCAAAGCACAGGTCCAGGCGGACCGCGAAGCCGAGGCCAAGGCCGATACGGCCATAGGCGACGCCAAGACCAGGATGGCCTGGGCGGAGAACAACGAAATCGCCAAGGACTATCCCGCGGAGTACAAGGAAGCTTCCGCCGCCATGCAGGGCGCCGAGCTGGCCTACGCCAACAAGCGCTACGCCCCCGCCGCCGAGCTGGCCGGCGAGGTGTCGTCCATACTTTCCGACGAGTTCCAGGCTCAGGTGTTGGCCGGGCGCGAGGCGGCCACCCGGCTGGCCGCCGAAAAAGCAGCGGCTGACGCGGCCATAGGCGACGCCAAGACCAGGATGGCCTGGGCGGAGAACAACGAAATCGCCAAGGATTATCCCGCGGAGTACAAGGAAGCTTCCGCCGCCATGCAGGGCGCCGAGCTGGCCTACGCCAACGAACGCTACGCCCCCGCCGCCGAGCTGGCCGGCGAGGTGTCGTCCATACTTTCCGACGAGTTCCAGGCTCAGGTATTGGCAGGGCGCGAAAAAACGGCCGCCGCCAACGCGGCCAAAGCCGATGCCGATGCGGCAAAAGCGGCCGCCCTCACCGAGCTGGACAACGCTCAAGCGCGCTACGACTGGGCTAAGGGCAACAACGCCGAGAACAACTATCCCGATCTGTTCGCCAAGGGTGGTTCCGATCTGGCAAAAGCGAAGCAGTCCTACGACTCGGGCAACTATGCCGACGCTTCCGCGATGGCCAAGGAAGCCATGAAGTCTCTCTCGAATATCAAAGCCTTCGCTCCGCTGCCCGCGGTCTATATCGTACGCCTGATACCCGAGCGCAGGGATTGCCTGTGGAGAATCGCCGAGTATCCCTTCATCTACAACAACCCGCTCAAGTGGCCGGTTCTGTACGAGGCGAATAAAAAGACTTTCAGGGACCCCTCCAATCCCGATCTGATCTTCCCGGACCAGGTTCTCAATATCCCCGCCATAAAGGGCGAGAGCCGCTCCGGCACATGGGATCCCAAGAAGACTTACGATCCGCTTCCTAAGAAATAAGTAAAACCGGTCCGGGGGGACCGTAAGCTCCCCGGGCAAGAAAAAGGCCTGCCGTTTCACCGCGGCAGGCCTTTTTCTTGCTTAGTTCCCCGAAGCTTGTTGGAAGAATCAGATAAGATATTAGGGAAGTTTCAAGCTCTCGGTATCCAGCTGATAGAATCCCTTCAGAAGCGAACAAAGCGCCCTGTGGTCCGAGAAGTCGATCGTTTCCCTGGCCGCATGCATGGAAAGCATAGGATGACCTATATCCATGCAACGCAAACCCAGCCTGGCCGCCGTAATAGGCCCTATGGTAGTGCCCGGCTGACTGTCCGCCCTGGCCATATATTTTTGCCATGGGACCTGCGCCGCTTCGCATAGATGACCGAAAAGGGCTTCCGTCACGCAATCGGTGGCATAACGCCGTGAGGCGTTGAGTTTGAGGGCAGGCCCGCCATGGAGGCGCGGGGAGAAACGCCCGTCGTATTTATCCGCATAGGCCGGATTCCAGGCTTGGGCGGCGTCCACGGATACGCAGAGCGACCGGGCGCCCGCCCTGTAGAAATCCTCCGCCTGACCTTTAAGCCCGAGATTGATCCGCGCGAGAACATCCCTGAGAAAGCTGGAGTCGGCGCCCCCGGGGCTTCGCGATCCGATCTCCTCGGCATCCATAAAGCAGGCGACTTGCGTGGCAAGTCCTGGTGCGGCCGCGCAGAATGCGAAGCCCACGGCTCTACAGCCCGCCAGATTATCCAGCCGCGGCGAGTTGATCAGCTCCCCTTCCTTCGGCCTCCTGGGATTTTTCGAAAGGCTATTATCAGCGGCGGTTTCCGAGTCCGGACCGACAGTGCCGGCCGCGGCGCCGGCGCCCGCGAGGTCGTTCGTTCCACCTCCGAAAACGACAGCTTTCTGGGGGTCATAAAACGACAGGTCCATGCTCAGGATGTTCTCTTCCCGTAGGCCCAATTCATCCGCCAATTTCGAAGCCAGCCAGCGCTCCGATTCCTTTGCCGAAGCTTCAGCTGCCAGGATGTCGACAAACACGGGCAGGTGGGTATGGGCTTTAAGTTCCATACCTTTATTGAGCTCCCTGTCCAGGTGTATCGCCAGGCCGGGAATGACGCCCAACGCGCTGTTCGAAGTATAGAGGTAGGTCTTGTATTCTTCCCGGTCCCTGACGACAATCTGGCCGGCGAGGCCAAGCGGCCGGTCAAGCCAACCGGCAAGGATCGCCGAACCATAGGGCTCGACAGCCAGCCTCAGCATGGAGCGATCTCTCAAATCGGCTCCCTGCCTGAGCTTGAGGCAGGGGCTGTCGGTATGGGCTCCCGCCAGAAGATAGCCGGAAAGGCCCATAGAATGGAATCCCGGTCGAAAAGCGATGAGAGCGGTGCCGTCTCTGCGTACGAAGTACACCACCCCCGGCTCCAGCCTCCATACATCCCCTTCCTTGAGCTCCTGCGCTCCCCGGGCGGTAAAAAACGCCGCCAGATTCTCCACCGCATGATAGGGCGTCGGCGACGCGTCGATAAACTCGCAGAGGTTTTTCATGCTGTCGTTCATGCCATCGAACTCCTTCCGATCTTTCTTTTCAGGATTCCCCATCCGAGGCGGAGTCTTTTTGCAGCTCCCGCAGGTCGCTAAAAAGTGAAAAAAGCAGGGTCCGGAGTTCCATGATCTCGGCCTTGAGCGAAGGATCCCCCTTGGTGATTTCCTCCTCCATCGCTCTGCAGGCGGCCTTGAGCCCCAAATCGCGCGCTAAGGCGAGCCGTTTCAGCCTGGCGAGCACGCAGAGATCCAAGGGCGAATAGGCTCTTCTGCCGAAGAGATCTTTGCGGGGGGCCAAAAAGGGAACTTCCTTTTCCCAGAATCGCAGCGTCGAGGCCGGAAGGCCAAGAAGGGCTTCTACTTCGCCGGTGCTGTAGGATTTCATGACTTTTTCCTGGAATTCCAATCCTTCCGGGAAGCCTTGAGCTCCAGGCTCACAGGTATCCCATCCAGGCCGAACTCTTTGCGCATTTTGTTTTTCAGGAAAGAAACGTAGGAATCGGGAACGACCTCCGGTCTGGTGACAAACACGGTGAATTTCTGAGGATTGACCGAGGTCTGCACGGCGTAACGGAGCTTAAATCTCGTGCTCGGGCCTATTGGGGGAGGGTTGCTCTCCACCCATTGGGAAATAGCCTTATTCAGCCGGGATGTTTCGATTTTCCTGCTAAGCATAGCGTGGAGGGAAATTACCGTGTTCATGAGCTTGTCCAGGCCGCTCCCCTCCTTGGCCGATATGGCCACCACCGGGGCGTAAGCCATCTGGCCGAAAAAGAATCTCAGCTTGTCCCTGGAAGCTTCGAAGGTATTTTTTATCTCGGGCATGAGATCCCACTTGCTCAAGGCGAAAATGACACCCCGACCCTCGTCCACCGCGAAGGCCGCTATTTTTTTATCCTGGTCCGTCAGTCCTTCCTGGGCATCGATCATCAAAATCACAATGTCCGCCTGGCTTACCACGGCGATGGAACGGGTGACGGAGTAATACTCCACGTCGTCATGGACCTTCTTTTTTCGCCGTATACCGGCGGTGTCCAGCACGACGATACCCCTGCCCTTCCATGTGAAACGACCCTCGACGACGTCTCTCGTGGTGCCGGGGAGATCGCTCACAATGCTCCGTTCCTCGCCCAGCAGAATATTGAGAAGACTGGATTTTCCGGTATTGGGTTTTCCCATTATGGCGATGCGAATATCGGCCCGTTCCACATCCACGGCCCTGATTTTGGAAAAGTCCAGGCGTTTACCGATCTTTTCGGTCAAAAGATCGATATTCCTATTATGCTCGGCGGAGATGAAAATTACATCGTCGTAGCCCCAGCGGAGGTGGGACCAGGCTTGGTTGTCGCGGTCGGGCGAGTCGGCCTTGTTCACCACCAGGACCAGGCGTTGGCTCATCGGCCTGAGCAGGGCGGCGAACTCCTCGTCCTCAGGACTTATATCGGTCGCGTCGACCAAAAACAGCAGAAGGTCGGCCTTAGTAAGGACAGAGAGGCTGCGAGCCACCACGAGGTCGTCCAGGCCCTCCCGTTCGAGCTTGAAACCTCCCGTATCCACCAGTCTGCAACGAAAGCGGCCGCCGGGCAACAACAACTCGGCTTCGATAGGATCCCGGGTAACCCCAGGTCGCGGATCGGTGATCGCCCGGCGTTTGTGGAGAAGCCGGTTGAAGAGGGTCGATTTACCCACATTCGGCCTGCCCACCAGGGCTACCATGGGGAGATTTTCATAGCGAAAAAGGTTCTGTTCGGGCGTTGCGGATATTTCCGACCCTGGGGTTCCCCTCGCCGCGGGCCCGCTTTTTTCTTTCTTTCCCATGGGTTACCTGCCTAGACCTTGAATCGATTGGCGATATAGGTCGCCACTTGAGTCGAACTGGTCATTTGCATAACCGCCTCGGCGAGGTTTTCCGCATCTTCCAGTTTTTGAGAAAAGAGAAAGCTTTTAACAAAGGGGATCGAGACGGCGGACATGGAAAGTTCGCGCAACCCCATTCCGACCAACAGAAGGGCGGCCAAGGGATCGGCGCCCATCTCGCCGCAGAGGCTGACCTCGATCTGCGCCTTCCTGGCGGCTTCGATGGTCGAGCGGATTAGCCGGAGCACCGCCGGGTTGAAGGGATCGTGCAGGTAGGCCACCTTTTCGTTGCCCCTATCCACCGCCATGGTGTATTGGATCAGATCGTTCGTGCCTATCGAAAAGAAATCGGCCTTCTTCGATAAGGCGTCGGAGCAAAGGGCCGCCGAAGGCACTTCGATCATGATGCCCGCCTTGACCTGGGCAGGCACATCGAAGCCCCGGGCGCGGCATTCCTCCCGGGCTTCTTCCAGGACTTCCCGGGCTCGGACCAGCTCTTCCATGGTGCTGATCATGGGAAACATGATGCGCAGATCCCCAAAAGCCGCGGCGCGGAGCAGGGCTCTCAGCTGGGTGCGGAATATGTCTGTTTTGGAAAGGCAGAAGCGGATCGCCCTCCACCCCAAAAGGGGATTTTTTTCATCCTGGGCGCCCAGTTCGGGAAGAACCTTATCCCCGCCGATATCCAAGGTTCGGATCGTGACAGGTTTGCCCTGCATGCCCTCCACTACCTTTTTGTAAGCCTTGAACTGGGCTTCCTCGCCTGGGATATGGCCGCCTAAGAATAGGAATTCCGAACGGAAGAGGCCTATGCCGTCGGCTCGCTGCTCCAGGACGGAGTCGAGCTCCTCGGGCACCTCGATATTGGCTTTTAAAAAAATCCTCTGCCCATCTTTCGTGGCGGCGGGGAAGTCCCTGATCCCGGAAAACTCCTTTTCCCGGGCAATCCTCAGGGAACGGGCGGCCCTTTCTTTTTTCAACGCCGCCTCGTCGGGATCTATAATCACAAGGCCCCTGTCCCCATCCACGATAATGGAGGTTCCTCCCCTGACATCGGCCATGAAAGGCCCCAATCCGAGGACAGCCGGGATTCCGAAGGCTCTGGCGAGAATCGCGGCGTGGCTCGTCCGACCTCCGGCTTCCAGCGCTATGCCCCTGATTTTCGTGCGGGCCATTCCCACCATGTCCGAAGGCAAAAGGTCCCTGGCGATGAGTATGACTTCCTTCTCCAAATCGGCAAGGCTGAAGCGCTCCCGGTGCAAAAGGTGTCCCAAAATCCTGTGCATGACGTCGTGAACATCCGAAACCCGCTCCTGTATATACGGGTCCTGGGAGGAGGAAAGCTGATCGATCATTTCCTGTTCGAGGGTAAAAACGATGCTTTCGACATTCATCAGTGTGGCGTGCAATCTTTCCTGGACCTGCCCCCACACCTCGGGATCGTCCAGCATGAGAAGATGGGCATCGAAAATCGCCGCCTGTTCCTCGCCCGCTTCGGCGAGGGCCTTCCCCCGAAGACTTTTTACTTCTTCCTTCGCCTGGGCGACGGCTTCCTGAAAGCGTTCGAATTCCCCCGGGGTATCCTCGGATTGAATGGAATAAGAAGGAATAGCGCCGCTGTAATCATCGGAGTATAAAAACGCACGGGCTATTGCAGCGCCGGGGGAAGCGGCAACGCCGCGGATTTCTCGCATGAAAGGACTGTAGCAGATATTAGCCCCATCGTCAAATAATAGAGCCCCGATCCTCGACGGGGGAAACCAATTTTTATACGGACACTTGGGCGCTTTGGGTTATTGGAGGACGTTGATAGGGTTTACCAGCTTACCGTTTTTATACACGGTAAAATGAAGGTGCGGACCCGTGCTATAACCTGTGTTGCCCGAAAGCCCCACCCGGTTTCCCCGGGCAACATACTGGCCTTTTTTTACTAAGATAGAGGAGAGATGGGCGTAGAGGGTTTGCCAGCCTCCGGGATGTCGCAGCATGACGTAGTTTCCCATTATGGGCGAATAGCCCGTCTCGCCCACGCTGCCCTCCATGGCCGCGGCGACGGGGGTCCCGGAAGGCACGCCGATATCGATGCCGTTATGGAAACTGTTTCTGCCGGTAAACGGATCACGTCTCCAGGAAAACCAGGAGGTGATATAGCCTCGGACAGGCCAACGGAAAAGATCCCCGGCGATCTCCCGTAAGACGACGCTTGGGAGCTTGGCGTCGGGCAGAAAGAGTTTCTTTCCAACTTCGATGTCGTTTTTCAACAGGCTGTTCGCTTCTATGAGCCGATCGGGGGAAATACCATATTCCTCCGCTATGGAATCGATGTTATCCCCTGCCTTGGCTTGGTAAAGAATTCCCGACATGTTGGGTATCTTCAACAGCTGTTCCGGCCGGATCGAGCGGGCGGCCTGTATTTCGTTGATGCTGAACAGAGTATCGACGGTAACGCCGAAAGCCTCGGCGATGCCCGATATGGTATCCCCCCGCTTTACCTGGTAGACAGAGTAAAACAATCCCCCATCCTCCTCTCGGGGCTCGGCATCGGGTACGATTGTATTGAAGTCAACACTTCCAACCGCGAAATCGGGACCGGGCATGGGTCGGAAGCTCGAACCGACCAGGGTTATGAGGCAGAGAACGGTAAAGAGTGTCTTAAGCAAGGAGGATACGCTGGCTATCCTCAGAAGTATATCAGTATGCGAAGGTCTGGATCGCGACCTCACCATTCGCTCCGGTTACAATAGGATTAGGTCAGTATAACGGAGCTCCGACGTAGGCGCAATCGCTTTTTTGAAATTTTCTCCCAGGCCAAACTTTCCCCGGGATGGTCCTAGTCCATTACGCCCTTGCGCCAAGCTTCGTATTACATTATCGTCATCGAATCATGGTAGTCAAAAAGATTTTTCTCGCCGCGCTGCTCGCGGGCATTTTTGTGGGAGCGGCGCCGGCGTTCAGCATACGATCCCCTTCCATATCCGTCAGCACCAAGACTGTTACGAGTCCCGGGGCAGGGATTGTCAATATTTCCGCCATTCCCAGCGATGCATGGATATCCGTCGACGGAGGCTCCGCGTCGTTCGCCGGCTGGGCGGGGCCCCTCTCTCCCGGACAGCACAGCATCTCGGCATGGGCGAAGGATCATTACTCCTCCCAATTTTTACTCGTCGTGGAGGAAAACACCAGCTATACGGTAAGCCTGGAACTCGAACCCCATACCGGATTTTTAGCCTTGGAGATTCAGCCGCCGGATGCCGAAGTTTTTGTCGATGGACAGAAGATCCAAGGTTCCCTGGTCGAAATTC